>CAMKAQ010000064.1 GCA_946410525.1 uncultured Caryophanales bacterium
GGCCGAAGGCAAAACCTCCACCATCGAATACAATGGTTACACCACTGAATTCTATGGTGATAACAAAGGCATTTGGTACGAAGTCCCTGCCTCAGATACCGAATCACAGAGCTATGGAATCGCCATAGTTCCTAACTTTGGTATCTACAATGTTCTCGCTGATGATGACACAGGTATCTGTTATTTCGCCGGCATCATGACACCAAATAAGGCTTTAAAGCTTTCCGACATTCAATACACAACAATGGATTTAGGCAAGGCCGCTAAGAGCATCACTTTCGCCGAATCTTCGAGAACCCACACATTCAGCACCGATGAAGCGACTTTCTGCGACGCTTTGCTTGGTGCTTTGGGCGGAGGCTCCCTCGCTAGCTACTACACAACCAAGAAAGCTAGCTTCAACGTCAACGAAGACGGCACTGCTCTCACCAATATGTCTCTTGAACTCAAAGGATCAACAGACACTTCGAAATACAAAAACACCACGGTTGAAGGCATCAAGATTTCCAAGATCGGAAAAACTATTAATCTTGATTTCGAACTCTTGATCACTAACCCAGACATCACCCCAAGAACTGCTTGGACCACTTATGAGTCTCAATACCTTTCAAAGCTTTACACCGGATTCACTCTCCCATTCCCAACCGGCGCTTCATATGCTGTTAACGTTACCGCCCTTGAAAATGGCTCCTTCTATTTTGAAGACTTAGGATGTGGCAACCTCGTCGACTCCTACAAGAGCCAGCTCACTGCTGCTGGATTCACTCAAAATGACGAAGTAAGTAATACTCAGACAGGTGTTTACTGCTATGAAAAAACTTTAGCAGCAGCTACCGCAAACGCTGGTGCCATCAAAGAATATGTCAAGTTCACCTGGGAGAACGACGCAACCCAAGCCATTTATTACCCAAACGGTAAGTTCACCATCACCGCTTACCCAATTCAGGAAGCACTTAAAATCACCACTTCCGAGCTTGCCACCATGCTTTCTTCGCACACTCTTGGAAACGGTACAGCATATTGGCCAAACATGAGTTTTGACAATTGCACCGGTGTCGCCGTTGAAGACTTAACCGAAGATGCGTACGATTACTTCTATTCCTATTACGGCTATGAAATGGAATATTACGCCTATATCAACCTCTATTACGCAACAGAGGCAGAAGCAATTGCTGCTGTTAACTATATCAATACCCAACTTAGCAATAACGGTTACACCCTTAACAGCAGTAGAAACGGATACATTTTAAGCACCTACGATCCATATACTTATGATCAAGAGACCGTCCAAGCCAGGGCTACGGTTGCCTACGATGATGACGGAAATTATCTTGGATACGTTGAAGTTTTCATTTGTCACTATACCGAAGAAAGTTGGTACTATTAATCATCAACTAAAACTGAGCCGGCCAAAGAAAGGTCGGCTTTTTTGTTGGTCACCCCTCCCTCTACCAAGAGATCAGCAAAAGCTTTTTGAGAGAGGGGCGGCCTAAAGGTTAACAACGGCCCCATGCCAATGAGACCTAGAGGAGAGTATTTCCCTCCCCACTTCTCATATATAAGGAAAATATTAAATTTTTCCGAAAATCTAAAATTATTTTTCTTTTGCGATTGTTCCTTTAGGAAGCGCTTTCAGGGTAGTAAATAATTTTTATGTTTGTAGAATATTTTTGTTAAAGGAAACAAACCTTATGGAAAAACTTATTCTCTCTGAAGTGGAAGTCGAAGCCATCTGCGAAAGACTTGCCGGCGAAATGGACAAGCAAATGGATAAGGATGGCAGCAACCTCCCTGTTTTGCTTGGCATTATGAACGGCGCCCTTCCATTCATGTATCAGCTTGTCAAAAGCATCAAGCATCCTAACGAGATCGACACCATGCAGGTCTCTAGCTATAACGGAACCGTCTCAACCGGCGAGCTCATCGTTAAGAAAAAACCAGAACGTAATCTCGAAGGCAAAGACGTCTACATCATTGAGGATATCATCGATACCGGACTTACCATGCACTTACTTCGTAAGTACATCATGGATGTCTATAAGCCACGCCACCTCTATGTCGTCATCATGGTCAAGAGACAGGTCGACAAACCTCATTACCAGGAAGTCGCCGACTTCACCGGCGTTGTCCTTGAGGAGCAGCGTTACATCGTCGGCTATGGTTTCGACTATTATGGAATTGGCCGTTGCCTCCCATACGTCTTCGTTCCATCTGAGGAAGACTTCAAGACCTGGGATGCGATCCTCATGAAGGATAACCCAGACTACAAAAACAAGAAGAAATAGCTTGCTACAAAAAATCCAAAAATCCCCTGCAAAACGCAAGGGATTTTTTAAATACGTATGCAAAACACGGCTTTTTCGGATAATGAAAAGACCCCGCATAGCAAGGTCTAGAGAATATCAATTAGCCGTGGATATGAACGCTGAATTCGAAGGCACGGAGAAGCTGGATGAGGGTCAGGTCAGCGAGATGTTTGGTGACATTGAGGTTGACGCTGAACTCATATTTCTTTTCTTGTCCGTGACTGTCATAGGTATCAAAGACAAAGCGAAGGTGATGTTTATTGAAGAAGTCGATTTCGGTTTTGAGGTAGATGGTGCTCTTGGCGGTGCTAAGTTCTTCTAAGTTGCCAAGGATCTCAAGTTTCTTTTTGTTGAGGTTCATCGCATCCTTCCAGGAGAAGTAGCCACGGAACTTGAGCCACTCATCAAGGCTCATCGCCCAGAATAGGTCGTGTCCGATTGGCTGATCGAGGACGTCGATGATGTTGTGTTTCTCGTACTTGTTTTTGACGATGAGATGGACGAGGTCATCCATCCACTCCTTAACCATCTCAGGATCGTAGTTTAAAGCTTCTTTGGTCTTCAGTTCGACAGTGATATTTTCTTTCATGTTTATCTCCTTGATTAATTTTAACTATTTTTCGTACAAAAAAACTAGAGATTTGCTAAGGAATTTGTCGATTTCTCTTTACTGAAAACGGTGAAAAACGGTGAAAATTTACAAAAATAATTAGCAGATTTCTTTGAAAAAACACTAATTGTAAGCGGTTACATACCCCTAAAGCATAACTAGTCAAAAATAATTATTTCCTTTTTCGCGAATGCGTGTATTATGCGGACAAGGGCACAAACCCTGAGAAAAGGAGGAAGAACTATGAAAGATTTTGAAAGATTCAAGAAAAAGGTTCTTCGTGAACACATCATCAAATCCGCATTAGTGGGTTTGGGAATCGGTCTCCTTGCCGCTGCTTTAGCGATCGTCATCTCATTCTTGACGAATCCAGCCGCAGCCGTGTGGACCGGCATTATTGCTGGCGTTCTCTTCGCCGGCGCTGGCGGATATTATTATTGGTACAAAACTAAGCCAACCGACAAGAAAATCGCCCTTCGTCTCGATAAGAAACTTGGTTTGCATGAGAAATGCGCGACCATGATCGAATTCCAGGAGAAGGAAGGCGCTCTCCTCGAGAAACAGCGTGAAGACGCCACCACCACTTTGGCCGAAAAGCCAACCAAAGCTCTCAAGTTCAGCGTTGGTATCTGGGTCATCCCAGCCCTTGCCGTCGCGAGCGCTTTCTTCACTGCGGCTTTCTTCACCCCACAGAACGCCAACAACCCAGGCGTTTCCAGAGTTGACGATTCTGGCGACTTAGATAGCCTCACCAAATCGATTGGTGACGGTATCAAGAGCAACATCGATAGCAACAGCGCAATCGATTCCGCTCTCAAATCAATCTTTGAATCCGTCGTTGACCAGCTTGAAAGTTCCCTTATGGGTGTTAGCGACCCTAATGCCAGAAGCGAAATGGTCTCTGATGCCAGAGAAGCCATCTCCTCGATTCTCGATGAATGGAACTCCAAAGAGGAAATCGGTAAGGCCCTTAAGACCGAGCCAGATCAGCACCTTAAAGATCAAGGACAAGACCTTCTCGATGGTGATATCCCAGGTCTCCGCCAAGACTTCCAGGATCTCTTCGATGACCTCCGCCAATTAGAAGGACAGGCATTAAGAGATTACGCCGGTCAACTCGCCGATCAAATCGACGATGCCCTTGAAAAAGCCGTTCAGGCTGGCGTCAGCGAAGATGATGAGCTCTATCAGATCTACAAAGAACTTGCCAATAGATTAAGAAGCATTGAAGAAATGCCAACCGATCCACAGCCAAGTTCAGGCGAACAACAATCCGGTTCAGGACAAACCAACTACGATAGCAAAGCCCAACAGGCTGCCGAATCTGCAATCGCTCAGGCTGCCAGCAACGCGGCTTCGAACGTTAATCAGCAAAACGAAAACGAAGCCATGGCATCAGCCATCCAATCCATGATGGAATCCATGATTAACCCACAGCCAGGCAGCGAAGCAAGCGGTTCAGGCTCAGGTTCCGGACAGGGCCAAGGTTCCGGTTCTGGATCAGGTTCTGGATCCGGACAAGGTCAAGGTTCAGGCTCAGGCTCAGGATCAGGTTCCGGCCAAGGTTCCGGTTCTGGACAGGGTTCAGGCTCAGGTCAAGGTTCCGGTTCTGGTCAAGGTTCCGGTTCTGGACAAGGCTCAGGTTCCGGACAGGGTTCTGGTGATCAGCCAGGCTCAGGTTCAGGAGGATCTGGAGCTGGCCCAGCTAACCCAGGAGAAGACCCACATACCGACATCATTTATACCGGAGATGGAACAGTCGAATATGGTAGCGTCATTGACAGCTACGGCGGCGCTTACACCGACGATCACGCCCATGGCGATACCGACGACGGTGACACCGCAGACGACTATTTCAAAAATCTCTATGGTGAAGATGGACAAGGCGGAGGAAAATAATCCCCCGCTTTCTCCAAGTTTAAGGAAGGTTTCTATTTCAAAAGGATATAAACAATAAGGTTCGCGTACGAACCAAGAAAAAAGGAGTATCAAATACAATGGAAGAAAAAGAGCAAATGATTCAGGAATTCAGTGAATCAGTCGCAAAAATCAAAGCCGAGCTTCATAAGGACATCATCGGTCAGGAAGAAGTCCTTGATGACGTCGTCATCGCTATCATCGCTGGCGGCAACGTCCTTCTCGAAGGTGTCCCAGGAACTGGTAAAACCCGTTTGGTCCGTTCTTTAGGCCAGACCCTCGATTTACCATTCAGCCGTATTCAGTTCACCCCTGACCTCATGCCAAATGACGTCACCGGTACCAACATCATCAGAAAGGATGACGATGGCAACTTAACCACTCACTTCCAGAAGGGTCCTATCTTTGCCCAGATCATCCTCGCCGACGAAATCAACCGTGCTACCCCAAAGACCCAATCCGCTCTTCTCGAGGTCATGCAGGAGCACAAGACCACCGTCGCTGGTAAAACCTACGTCATGCAGGAACCATACTTCGTTCTCGCTACCCAGAATCCAATCGAGCAGGATGGTACTTACCCACTTCCAGAAGCTCAGATGGACCGTTTCATGTTCAAGGTCGCCATGGACTTCCCAACCGTCGAAGAACTCGGTGACATCGTCAATTTGACTCAACACTCCCAGGCTGAAAACGCCACCAAGGTCGTTGATGGCCCACAGATCATGAAGATGCGTGCCCTTGCCCAGGACGTTCCATGCATCAAGGAAGTCATCGACTACGCCATGACTTTAGTCCACAACACCCACCCAGAATTCGAAGAGACCTCTGAGGTCACCAAGAAATACATCCGTTATGGCTGCTCCCCACGTGCTGGCCAGGCTTTAATCACCGGCGCCAAGATCCGTGCTTTGATCCATGGCAACTATAACGTTTCGTTCGACGATATCGACGCTTTGGCTTTCCCAGTCCTCCGTCACCGTATCAAGATCAACTACAACGCCATCAACGAAGGCCTTTCGATCGACAAGGTCATCGAACTCCTCATCAAGGAAAATCGTAAGAATCGTTAATTAATATGGCATCGGTTATCGACGAAAGCTTTTTCCAACAACTTGAGCTATTCTCACTAGCGGTTAAGGACAATGTCGCTGGTCTTTTTGGTGGCAATCATAAATCGAAAAAGTTTGGTTCAAGCAGCGAATTCGCCGACTACCGCGACTACCTCGAAGGAGACGACATCACCAAGATCGATTGGAACATCTACGGACGAACCGAAAAGATGTACCTAAAGTTATATCTCGATGAGAG
>CAMKAQ010000065.1 GCA_946410525.1 uncultured Caryophanales bacterium
TTCATGGACCTCTTAAGAGATACGGCGATCTACCAAAATCAATACAAGAGTGGAACACACTTAAAGAATTACACCTTCAACGGAATAAGCAAATCGGTCAATTATATCGACTATGTTGACCATGGTGGCCAATATTACACCGGTGAGGGCTTCCATGCCGCGGCAATCGATATGAGGCAAAGCAGCATTTATTTCTATCTCCCTGATAGTCAAACGGCGATGCCTAGCACCATTTTGGATAAAGTTCTGAATCGGAATTATGTGGCAGAGACGGTAACTGACCAAGATGGCAGAGAATACTCTTCGTATAGAGTTGAAGTGAAGGCCCCATATTTCAAGATGGACAACGAAATCGAGCTCAAAGAAGGACCGTTGCAACAGATTCTTCCTGTCATCACCTCGGATGGAATGGGTTCTAGACTCCTCAATGATTCTTTATTCCTCTCTGGCATCTATCAATTCTCAACCATGAGTTTTGATTACCGTGGTTTCTATTCCGCTTCAGTGACGATAGCTACTGGCGATGCGGCGGCAGTAGGGAGCCCAGACTTCACTTTGGATGTTGATCACCCATTTATCTTTGAGACGAGGAAAGACGTCACGGTCGCTGGCAATAACCTAACCATCCCGGTTGTCATCGGTGAGGTCGTCGATCCTGCTTACCCCGCTTACCAAGCTTCCTGAGAATATAGCTCTTCAGGAACTCTGGTTTGAGGATGTCTGAAGTGGTTTAATAGACCTATATGGGAAAGAAAGTCATAACGTTGATAGTGAGCCTCCTGCTCATCTGCTTAATCACTTTTGGAGCGGGATTCCTTGGCTTATTCATCACTGACTCTCTCATCCTTTCCATAGCGAAGTTCTTCGTTTACTACCTTATCGGTGCGGTCGCTTTAGTCGCGATCAAACTGACCAAGGTAGAGATAGGCCTAGATTTCAGAAATTGGAAATCCTACCTGATCGGTTTAGTGATGGCCATTGCCCTCTCATTATTTATTGCCGTTATACCCGCTCTATTAGGATCTTCGATTGTCGGAAGTCATCTCAACCCAACTCCAGACATCTTCATTATTAATTTCGTCTTCTTTATGTTCGCTGTCGGACCGGTTGAAGAACTTGTCTTCAGGGTCTATGTGCAAGAGACATTTATTTCTTTCTTTAAGACCCATAAGTGGGTCGCTGTCATAATCGCCGCTTTCCTCTTCGGCTTGTGGCACATCATCAATGGCTCTTTGTTCCAAGTATTATTCACATTTGGTATTGGCTTGGTCTTTGGCTTTGCGAAGTATTTCCTCAAGGATTGCAAGTTCCTTGGTGTTGCGACAGCGCACGGACTATATGATTTCCTGAACATCGTTGTCAGGGTGCTCATTGTTTAAGAAAAAGACCGGAACGTTCCGGTCTTTTATTTATTCGCTTCTTTCTTCAAATCATATATGGCTTCGACCGCGAATCTAATCTTGGTCAGCCATTTTTCTTTGCTTAGAAGATAGGCGAAATACGTTTCGTCAGGGGATGAAAGGTCAATCATCGCGCCTCTTTGGTGGTAGTCATAATCGATATGGAGTCCAAAGCTCTGAAGAGGCTCTCTATGGAAGACAATGCCCTCTGGCCCTTTGACAATTATTCCGTTATCGATATCGTGGGTGAGGTGGTGGTTTCCTTCTAGAGGAACGAAGCCGACTTTGACTCCTTCCATCTTCTCCATTCTGACATCATCTTCGAAATGGTATTTTCCTTCTTTGACCTCTTTGGTGACGTTTTCTTTTTCCCAGTCGAACCACTCACTGACTTTGGTGAATTTGGATTCTCCATTGAGGCACGACAAAGTTCCATCTTCGTTCAAGCGATATTCGATCCCGCATGAGTCACACTTGATGGTGTCCCCATTTGAAGACATCTCGAATTCTTTTCCGCAGTGAGGGCATTGATAAAGGACCCTCTCAAGTCCGACCGCTCTATTTGGATAATCGATTTTGATGTGGTTTTGTAGTTGATATTCTTCTTCGTCGAAATTGAAGCAATTCCTGATTATTTTCTGAATATCCCCAGCAGAAAGCCCCTCAATTTCGCTTTTTGAGATGACGCATTCCATCTCCGCGGTGATCGGGACGGGCCTAACTTGTTGGTCGCTCCATTGAGGCTGACGGAGATAACTTCCATGGCAGTTAAGGAAGACGACAGGGACCTTCATGTATTTGACGAGCTTGCCTAGTCCCTCATCAATTCTTAGAGGTTTTCCGACGAAGGAATAAACGGCCTCAGGATACATGACCATGATCTTCTTTTTCTTTTTGAGGGCATCGACCATTGGAATGACGCTGGCAGGGTCATTGACGAATCTTCTCTTCGGCATGATGCCGGAATGAACGCAGACGAAATACTTGTCGATGAATTCCTCAGCCGCGCAAACCCAGTAGCTTCTTCGAGGGCTAGTCGCTCCTAAACCGAGATAGATATCCATGAATGAGGAGTGGTTCGACAAAAGGATGTACGGAGGCTTTGGCATCTTGCCAATCTTCTTGATCGTCGCGCCTTCTTTCTTCCTTGCGAAATAGGCGGCAGTCCTGATGATGAAAGAGAAAAGGAAAAGAATCCTCTTCGGCTTCATATGGACATCAATCCTTTTGATTTTCTTCATCGTTTATACAAATTATAGACCCTTGAGTAAGCCGTTCATAAGCGCTTATTTCTTCCTTTCGCGCATATTCACACGTAAAATAACCTTAACCGAGGAAAGATTATGAAAAGAAAGACTCCTTTTTTGATGGCGACCATGCCTCTATTTGCTATTGCGACGTTAGGTGGCTGCAATACCACCCCACGCAACTCGACTCAACAAAGCCAAGAACCAGAAGAAAGCAAACCTCTTGAGGTGGGTGACACCGTCAGGATGTGGACCTCGCCAGAGGACTACGATAAAGCGCCTTTTGGTCTAGCAGAAGGCTCGGGCACTGTCGCAATCTCTGAGGACGAAGGGTGCGACGACAGTTATTCTCTTTCCTGCACCATCACAAAAGAAGGCTATATCGGAAGCGATCTCATCAAGGAGCCATATTTCAAAGACGAAGACGCCAAGAACGGCGACATCATCTCTCTTTACTATTACCTTCCTACCGACAATAACATTAAGACCATCCAGTTAGAGGCCCTCCCTTGGAATAGCCGCGCCTCAAGCGTCTTAGGCAAAGCGGTCACCGTCACCTCCGATAAAGAGGATAAGTGGAACTATATGGAGATGTCTTATGACACCCTTGAGATGCTTGGTTCCTTAAGGGTCAACGTCACCCTTAATGACTCAACCAAAGAAGGAAAGATCCTACTCGATGACGTTGAAATCACCTATGGTGAAGAAACCGTTAAGACCAAATACGAGTTTGATGACGAATCCCTCTATCAGACATATGAGGATTACTTCAAACTCGGAACCTGTATGTCCGACACGATGGTGAGAAATAGCGAAATTAGGAAAATCACCATCGACAACTTCAATTCCATCACCGCGGAAAACGAAGGAAAACCTGAGCGAATCCTTGACCAAGAAGCGTGCCAGGCACTTCTTTCTAGTGATCCAGCAGGTGTTGCCATCACCACAAAGCCATTTGAGAGAATCTATGATTGGGCGGCTGAGAATGGCATCGGAGTAAGACACCACACCTTTGTTTGGTATTCCCAAACCCCAGCCTGGTTCTTCACGACCGACTACACCCAGAACGGGCCGAAAGCGAGCCGTGAGCTCATGCTCGAGAGGATGGAGAATTACATCAAAACCACCATTGAAATCCTCAATGAAAGATGGCCAGAAACCGTGTACGCCATCGACGTCGCTAACGAAGCGGTCGAAAACGGTGGGCTTAGAACCAATAACAACAACTGGTACACGACAGTTGGAGATGACTTTGTTTATTACGCTTTCAAATACGCTTCCGAAATCAAGGAAGAGCTAGAGATGGACGTTGAGCTTTATTACAACGACTTCGCCTTCGACTATCAGCCAAATCTTTGCCAGTGGGCCATCAACAACATCCTCAAAGACGCCATCGCCGAGAACCTCATCGACGGTGTCGGCATCCAAACCCACTTAGATTCCGGTGCCAACATGGATAACGTCATCAACGACGCCAAATACATCAAACAAGCAGGTCTTAAGTGCCAGCTCACCGAGATCGACATCACCACAAACGGCACAAGCCAAAACGAATACGACAAGCAGAGCACCGCTTATAAGACCCTCGTTAAGAAAGTTCTTGAGAACAATAATTCCAAAGAAACTGACATCAATGCCGTCATCCTTTGGGGTGTCACCGATAACCTCTCCTGGAAACGTAACCAGTATCCTCTTCTCTTCACTGAGGAATACGAGAAGAAGCCTTGCTACACCGGCTTCCTCCAGGCCTTATCCGAAGCCAACATCTAGGCTTCTTTGAGGCAAAAAGAAAAACCGGGGCGAACCCGGTTTTTTGTTTGCGTTTGTTTAGTAGCTTCCTGAGCTGCTGTTGTCTTGTCTTCTCTGATCGGTGATGTTATCGATCGCGATGACGAGAGCGACGAAGAAGGCCAAATCTTTCTTATATTCGTCATCGATATCGAGGACGAAGGAATCTCTCAAGGAGATCTTTCTTGAAACGTGGCCGATTTCCTTGCCCTTAAGGGAGATGTGGTAGTCGAAGCAGAGAATGTTGCCCTTGATTTCGATCTGGCCGAGTTTGGTGTCGATGAAATAACGGTCATGTAAGGACCAGAATTTCTTCTTCATATAGGCAACCTGATTGCCATCCTTGTCGTAGACCAAGGCTTTTCTCACGAAGAAGGTCCAGAATTTGTTTCTGACGGTGTAGAGGAGGTTTCCGCTCATATCCTGGACGAACTTCTTTCTGGTGAAGGTCCAGAACTTTCCTTTGACGTAAAGAACGTCCTTCTCATTCATGTCTTTGACGGTGGAGCCGCCGCGCAAAGAAATCCATTTGTTTCGGATACTGACTTGCATATGTTCAACCCTTTCTGATTGTGGTTTTATTGTACTATGTTTTGTCCAAGAACAAAAAGCTAACTTTTTTGTTAAAGCGCTACCAAATGGGCAAAATCACATCTTTATCCCTTTCTTTTTAGCACTAATTTCTTTGAAATGGGTTTACAAATCGTTACAATTATCCGTGGCATATAAACCGAATATTCGTCAGAAAACTCGTTTTATGTGTTTTTATGAAGCAATCGCTTCAAGAAAGGTTAAAACATGAAAGTTTCAAAAATTCTTATGACCGCCGCGATGCTTGGCAGCATGATGCTTGCTAGCTGTGGTGGACCAGAAGCCGAGCAGTCTGCCACCGAGACTTCAGTCGCCGGTTCCAAGGCCTCTAGCTCCAAAGTCAGCTCCAGCAAGTTCTCTGCTATCTGGTCAAAGGACGCGAGCCTCCACGTCGAGCCAACTTGCGATGCCGAAGGCAAGGACGTCGAAGTCTGCATCAACAGCAGCGCCCCGAACAAAGAGACCGTTCTTCCAAAGAAGGCCCACACTTGGGGAACCAAGAGTGCCAAGGTCGAAGCCGAAGGCAAGACTGGTTACTGGACCAATGAGTGCAGCGTCTGCCACACCAAAGCCATCATCATCGATGCTTTGAATTGGACCAAGATCGAAGGCTCCAACAAGGATAGCAGCGGTGCTACCCTCAAATTCAGCACCAATGGCAACTATGCCGAGTATGAATTCAACATGCCACAGGCCTTAACCAACGTCACCGTCGGCGTCTATGGCTGGGTTGACTACTGGAAAGATGGCAGCAACAACAACGACCAGAGAGGCTTCTTCTCCACCAAAGCCGGAGATGGCAGCGCTAACGTCGGAGTTAAGATCAACGATGCCGATCTCACCATCACCAACACCAAGACCTACGAAGAGATGGGCATGACCGCTGGTGAGAACGGCAACAGCTCCTTCTGCCTCTGCGAAATGGGTACCGTCGCTTCCATCGCCGCTGGCGACTTCAAACTCACCTACACCCGTTTAGAGTCCTACAACCT
>CAMKAQ010000066.1 GCA_946410525.1 uncultured Caryophanales bacterium
AGATGACACTCGAGGAAGTGAAAAAAGCCCTCGATGCCAAGGAAAGGAAAATCATTTCCTTCAAGGCAGATCCTTCAGGACTATGCCTAGAAGACGTCATCTATTAAACAAAAAACTACCTACTGCTAATTAGCAGTGGTAGAATACACTAGTTTCTTAAGGAGCTTTTTATGGGAAGACATTTTGAAGTAAGAGCCGCCGCAATGGCCGCGTCTGCCAAAGCAAAGAGCGCCATCTACATGCGCGCTTCGAAGGAGATCTATGCCGCTGCTAAGAGCGGTGTCCCTGACCCAGAGAGCAACCTTGCGCTTAGAAGCGCCATCGAAAAATACCGCAAAACCTGCCCACGTGATGTCATCGACAGAGCCATCGAGAAAGCCAAAGGCGGAGATGCCGTCGCTTACATCCCAGGCCGTTATGAATTCTTCGGCCCAGGCGGAAGCTTCATCATCGTCGACACTTTAACCGACAACGTCAACCGCGCTTTAGTCGGTGTCAGAACCATCGTCACCAAGAAGGGTGGCAAGATGGGTTCCGTCGCCTATAACTTCACCTATGCCGCTTACATTGCCTTCAAAGGCGATGAGGCCAAACGCGACGAGACCGAAGAGAACCTCATCCTTGGTGATGTCGACGTCCAGAAAGTCGAATACGAAGATGGCGAAGTCGAGTGCACCGTCGCCCCTGGCGATTTAGAGAAAGCGAAAGAAGTCCTCAATGGCATCGGAGTCACTGACTTCGATTCCGCTGAAGTCACCTTCCTTCCAAACGAGTACGTTGATCTCTCTGACGATGATGCTCAGAAAGTCAAAGACATGCTCGCCATGCTTGATGAGTGCGAAGATGTCCAGAACGTCTATCACAACGTCAACAACATCTAAGAGCTTTGAAATCTAGAGGGCCACGAAACGGCCCTCTTTTCTTTTGCTTTTTATATTGATATGCGCTCGCGAGTGCGTATTTTTGAACGAAAAATGAGCCAAAAATGCAGGTAATTATATAATAATTACAAATATTTACATTTTGCCAAAAAAGTTGTTGCAACTCCTTTAGCGCATGTGCATAATATACGAGCACTGATTTTAGGGCCACCCTAATCGGTGGCATGCATTAATAGAAGAAAGAGGAAAAGATTATGCAACGTCAAACAACTATTGCTAAGCCTCTTGAGATCAAACGCAGCTGGTACGTCGTTGACGCCAAAGATGTCATCCTTGGCCGTCTCGCCACCCAGGTCGCTATGGTCTTAATGGGAAAGAACAAGCCAATCTACACTCCAAACGAAGATACTGGTGACTACGTCATCATCATCAATGCCGCCCAGGTCAAAATGACTGGCAAGGCCGGTGGAGAACACAAGAAGAACTACTACAACGTTTCCGGCTACAACGGCGGTCTCAGAACCCGTTCCGCTGGCGTCATGAAGCGTGAGTTCCCTGTCGAAATGGTCGAAAGAGCCGTCTGGGGTATGTTACCAAAAGGACCTCTTGGCCGCGCTATGATGAAGAAGTGCTTCGTCTATGCTGACGACAAACACGAGCAGGCTGCTCAGAAACCAGTCGCTCTCGAAATCAAATAAGGAGATAGAAAATGGCTACTAAAGTTACTAAGTTCTATGGCACCGGTCGTAGAAAGAAATCTATCGCCCGTGTCTACCTCAAAGCTGGCAAAGGCTCCATCGTCGTCAACGGCCACGATGTGAACGAATATATGCCATACGCCACCCTTGTTCAGAACCTCAAACAGCCTTTGGCTCTCAGCGGTGCTGAAACCAAGTATGACGTCGAAGCCGAAGTCTATGGCGGTGGATTCACCGGCCAGGCCGAAGCCATCCGTCTTGGCATCGCCCGTGCTCTTCTCGAAGCTGGCGAGGATCGTAAGACCCTCAAAGTCGCTGGTATGCTTACCCGTGACCCACGTGTCAAAGAGAGAAAGAAATACGGTCTCAAAGGCGCCCGCCGCGCTCCACAGTTCAGCAAACGTTAATCCGTTTACTTACTTCGAGATCAAGCTCAGCCAATGGCTGGGCTTTTCTTTTTGTTTTTTCGCAAATAAAAAAGCGGCCTTAGAGACCGCTGCTATTTACCAATGATTAATATTCGAAAAGGTTTTCGTTTGAGACGTAGTACCATTCGTGGCATCCTTCTCCTGCTTTGGTTCCGTTTTTATTAAGTAAGGAGAATCCCGACGATATATAAGAAGTTCCTTCGCAAGCGTAGAAATGCTTGGAAGGATCAAAAACGGCATTGTATTCGAATGTTAAAATGCCGCTTCCGTTAAGGGCTATTCTTTGAATGGAGGTTGTTCCTTCTGTGACACTGCTCGTTACTCCATCGAAAACTATTTTAGAAAGCTTTCCATGGAGGCTGTCACTTTTTTCAACATAGGGATAATTGTTGAAGAACCTATCTTCTGTTTTGGTTGTCTCATCAACGTCCCAATGCCTAGCTATGCTAAAGATTTTTGAACTATAAGTGAAAACGAAAGCCTCATCTAAGGAGTTGTTAAAGGAAAACACGATTGATATTTTGTTTTCTTCGAGCGGCAGGAACTTCATAGTGCCTACCATCTCTTTTGTGCTGTTGTTTTGAATACTGAAAACAATATCTCCGCATTGAGCACCCATGACCATAGGCGAACCTGGCCCGATTTTAATACCGCTCCCATCACAAGATGCCAGAAGAACAGATACGGCAGGCAACAATAATAATTTTTTACCAAACATAATTAATAAACTCTGCGTCCCCATGGTGTTCCCAGAAATACCTGGTTATATCAAAATACATCGTTTCAAGAGAATGTCCATCGCCAAGTTCAAGGAAGGTTGCCCATTCAATCTTGTCCCAGAAAAGGACTTTGACGGTGCGTTTGTAATATTTATATCCGGAAACTGCCATGCCATGATTGCCATAAGTGCTGCCATATGAAGCGAAGAAAAGAGGCTTTCCGCCAGTTAGGAAGTTTTTAAAGGCCGGAGTTCCGGTGTATGCGTTGAAGTCTGTTATTTTTTCCGCCCGAAAAGTGTTGAGTCCAAATTGATGTGCGACGCTCTCCATTTGAATAACGACTTCATCAGTATTGATACCGGAAAAAGGGGTGGTTAGATCTAATTCCAGTCCCGCTTGCCTTAACGCGATATAAAGGCCATCAAATTCCTTAGCCTCCCAACTTCCGTATCCAGGATGGTTTTGGAAACATCGCCAATCTTCCACGTTGTCAGCCACCCATTGATAAGTTTCAGGCTCTTGACTTCTTGGATAGTATCTAGTTTTGTTTGTTTGTTTTGGGAAACCATCAAACGAAATATTTCTATAGGCACTGTAATTTACTAAGTAATGGAAAACGGTGTATGCCGCACAAAGTCCGCAATTCGCCTCGCTAGCATATCTTCTAATAACGCCGTCTTCTCTTATTCCTTTCCAGTAGCAACTTATTTCCTTCTGTTTGAACCTTGTTATTGGGATGCTGTGCTCATCATCCAATTCGCCTCCAGGAAATTTGTTATTAACGTAATTCACGAGTTGGTCGCTTGAAATCTGGCCACAACCATAGTCTTCAAACGATCCCTCCTTCAAATTCCCCTCAGGCATATCTGTTGCCCTCTCTGCTCTATCGACTATAGAGACGCATCTTTCGTCTTCGGTCATGAAAGACCGACTGACAGGATTGAATTCAAGCCCGTTCAGCGAGGCCTTTTCGTTCAGTTCGACGTTTGGCTGATAATCATAGATTTTGTAGTTATCGCCCAACACGAGATAGCCTTCATTGCCATCAAGGTCATATAAGGTCGCTTGTTCACCTCCGCTTAGAAAAACCGAGCCTTTGTTTTCTATCCCTGTAACTTCAGGTCCTTCACCCATAGCGGAAACAACTTGTTTTATCTGAGATAGAGTATATGAATCGCTTTTGACTTTTTGCTCAGTCATTAGCTTGGCGCCTATTGTTACGCTTATTAAACTGGCCGCCATAAGTGCAATTTGTTGCATTCAATTCTCCTGAAGAGAACGAGCTCTCTTCTAAAAATATTAACGTTGTGTAGTTTGTCATTTTTCGATGAGCAAAGTCAATAGATTCCACAAAAAAAGATCCTCTTTGAGGATCTGATATTAGAACGTTGGTGCCGGCTTCCGGATTCGGACCGAAGACCTACGCATTACAAGTGCGTTGCTCTACCAGCTGAGCTAAGCCGGCGTTCTAGACGCTATATTTAGCGCCTAAATACCATAGCAAAATGTACTTATTTCTTCAATAAGAAGTGCTTATTCGACCGTAACCGACTTAGCAAGGTTACGAGGTTTGTCGACGTTGAGTCCAAGCTGGACGGAGACGTAATAGGACAAAAGCTGAAGCGGGATGATGGCTAAGCTCGTCATGAAATACTCAGAGGTGTTAGGGATGGTGATGAGATCATCAGCAACCGAGTTCTCTTTGACTTTGTCTTCACTGATGACGCAGATGATATGAGAGCCTCTGGTCTTTGTCTCAATGAGGTTGGAGATGGTCTTCTCACAGACGTTTGACTGAGTGAGGATGCCGATGACAGGGGTGCCTTTCTCAATAAGAGAAATCGTTCCGTGCTTTAGTTCTCCAGCCGCATAGGCCTCAGAGTGGATATAGGAGATTTCCTTCATTTTAAGTGAGCCTTCTAATGATGTGGCATAGTCGATCTCGCGTCCGATGAAGAAGATGTCTTTGGCGTTTCTGATCTCACTGGCGAGCTTCTTGATATCTTCCTTCTCTGAAAGAATTGCCTCAACCTTGCTTGGGAGATCTTTTAATTCGGCGATGAGGGAAGTGTATTTCTCTTCATCAATCGCCTCACGTAATTTCGCAAGCTTAAGGGCTAAGGCGTAGCAGCAGATAAGCTGTGCGCTATAGGCTTTGGTGGTGGCGACGGCAATCTCTGGTCCCGCCATCGTCTGAATGACGTAATCGGCTTCTCTAGCGATAGTGGAGCCAACGACATTGACGATGCCAAGGGTCTTGATGCCTTCGGCCTTGGCTTTTCTAAGGGCCGCTAAAGAGTCGGCGGTCTCACCAGACTGGCTGATGACCACAACAAGGCCATTCTTATCGAGCGGGGCGTTGCGGTAACGGTATTCGCTAGCTAGCTCAACCCTGGTCGGGATTCTCGCCATATCTTCGAAAACGTATTGGGCAGAAACGCCTACGTGATAGGCGGATCCGCATCCGATGACGGTGATGGAGTTGATTGATTTGAGACTTTCATCAGAGATGCCAAGTCTCTCAAGAGAGATATCGTCATCTTTGAGCAAAGAGGAAAGGGTGTCTTTGACGGCCTTTGGCTCTTCGTGGATCTCCTTGAGCATGAAGTGAGGGTATCCGCCTTTTTCGGCAGCCTCAGCTTCCCAAGCGATCCTTTGGGTTTCTTTCTTGATCTCGTCGCCATCGATGTTGAAGAAGGCAATGCTTCCTCTCTTCATTCTGGCGAGTTCCATGTTGTCGAGATAATAGACGTCTTTGGTGTGGTTCAAGATAGCGGTGACGTCGCTAGCCATATAGACTTCGCCATCTTTCTCGCCAAGGACGATTGGGCTGTCTTTTCTCGCCACCCAAATCTCGTCTGGGTAGTCTTTGAACATGACCGCCAAAGCGTATGATCCCCTGATACGGACCATGGCTTTTGAAATCGCGTCACATGGGGTCTGGATGTATTTCTTGTAATAGTAGTCGATGAGTTTGACGGCAATCTCCGTGTCGGTGTCCGAATAGAAGGTGTAGCCCTTTCTGATTAACTTGGCTTTAAGCTCGTCGTAGTTCTCGATGATACCGTTATGGACAGCGACGACATTGAAGTCGTTTGAGGCGTGTGGGTGGGCGTTGTCTTCGGAAGGCTCGCCATGAGTGGCCCAACGGGTATGGCCGATTCCAGACGTGCCAAAAAGACCATGACCTGATTCGATCTTGGCTCTAAG
>CAMKAQ010000067.1 GCA_946410525.1 uncultured Caryophanales bacterium
GACCGCATAAACCATGAAGCCCCAGAGAAACTCTGGCTTCGTGAAAGATTTGAAAAGTTTTGGAATGTAGATTGACGCTATGCCAGCAAGGATAACGAAAAGGATTCCATAGCAGGTGTAATTGAGGGTCGAGCTATAGTCTTCGGCAGGTAAGCTGCCGTTTCTGACCATTCCAACGAGAATGTTGGCAATAATCTGGACTAGTCCTTGTAATCCAAGCCATCCAGTTAGGAAAAGAGCAATCTCGATGAATGGGTTCGTGAAGGTAACTTCGTTAAAAGGGACGGCCCTAGTGGTCTCAAAAGGTTCTTTGCATTTTGGGCAAGCAGGCTGTAAAGCGTCGTACTTGTGACCGCACTTCGGACAGACCTTGGTTTCGAAGGGGTTATGAATATAAGTTTTACGTTCGTTTTGTTCCATGCGTCCTATTTTAATTGAAAATTAAGGCTTGTCTATTCCATAATAGAAATACCAAGCAGATAAGCGGAGGCTTTTTATGGATATACAATCGGTCATCAATGTGATGAACATGGTTTTGTTAGGTGTGTTCATCGGCATTTTAGCAATTTTGGTCATTGCTTTTTTACGCGGGCTTGGACGCGGATGGGCATATGGCACTTACCGCTTTGTGTTCATGGGTCTCCTTATCGTCGGAGCCATCCTCTCGCTTAGATTCATTGGCAACGGTTTAGCCGATGTCGATCTTGTTAGCTTAGGCGTTCCTGGATGGATTGGTCAAAGTGAGTTCTCGGTCCCATTTGATTTGGGTGGCCAGGAAATCACGCTTACCGCTCAAATAACCACCATCAGGGAAACTGGTGTCGCCCTCATTACCCAGGCTCTTCAAGCAAGTAATATCGAAGCCGATCCAACCACCTTATTAGGTTTGGCTACTGCCGCTATCTTATCCTTTGTCTGCATCATCCTCTTGGTCGTCGAAGCCCTTGTCATCTGGATTGTTGGCGGTCTTCTTTGCACCCTCCTTTGGCATCTTCTCTTCAAGCACTTCCTTAGCTCGAGAGACGAAGATGGCGAAAAGGTCAAGAAACTCAAAATCATCTCCGCTATCGAAGAAGTCCTTATCAGCGCAGCCATCTTGGCGATGTTCATCTCTCCTCTTACCTCTTTGGCCAACGTCGTTTCGAAGACTTATAGCAAGCTTCCCAAAGGCGAGAACCACGAGGCCTTAAGAGCCAATGACGAATTCTATGGCATCCTCACCGAAGTGGTGGACACCTACGAGAATTCTCTCCTCTCAAAAACATTCTTCAGCTGGTACACCGATCCAGAGACCGGTCTTACCTTCGACGCTGCTTTGATTGACTTCATCACGACCGTCGATGTCGATGGAACTGGCGAAAAGAAAATCAGCATTCTCCGCGAACTCAAGAACGTCGTCGAACTCGCCGGTACCGCTCTTAACGCCGGCATCTTCACCGAAGAGAATTTAAATAACTTCAACTTTGCGACTTTATTAAGCTCAGACGTCATTCCAACCGCTATCCGTGTTATCGGTCGTTCTGAGCTCATCCAAACCATTCTTCCGTTTGGTCTCCAGTTCGCTCTCAATCTTCCTGAAATCGCCGAGTACGTAATGACCGAGGAAGGCATCGATTTCGAGCACTACGACCCAGCCGAGACCTTCGATGATCTTGCTAACCTTTGGGAAAGCGTTGCCCATAGCGGAATCATCTCTGACGTCGTCGATGAAGAAGGCAATTTCGTCAGCAGCTCAGAAGATATTGCCAACCTCTTCAAACCAGAATACGCAAACATCTTCGATAGCTTCTTCAACATCTTCTCGAACAGCGAGAAGAAGGTTCTTGATGACATCATCAGATCCGCTCTTTATGTGCAAGCGGTCAGAGAATACGAAGAAGAAGCCCTCTCACCATCTACAGATGAGATCAAAATCGGTGTGAAAGATCTTCTCCCAGAATTAACAGCTGAAGACATTCAAAGAAGCGAAAGGGGATACGTCGTCGCTATCCCGCAAGCGGTCAAAGAAATTGATTTTGGCCACGAAATGCAGGTGATTTTTGATTCCTTCTATCACCTTGTCACCATTGACCCAGAACTCATCAAAGTCGTTATCGATTCCGTTAAGGATTCTTCTACAAGCGAAGGCGAAAGTGCTTCAAGCAGCGGACCTAACCAAACTGAGGAAATGTTCAAAGAACTCATTTCAGTCGTTCTCGAGAACAAAGACGAGATGGAACACTGGATTGACGGTAAGGAAATCGAAGGCGGATCCGCTGACGACACCTGCTTGTTCGATTCAGGCCTCCTTGCCAACGCCATCCCAACCTTGCTAAGAGTCATGGAAGTGACCCTGAGCGATGCCTTTGGCCTATCCGATGCTGACGCTATCGATTTGAGCGATCTCTCTAACGACCTCAAGAGCAAAGAGTCGATGGATGATAAGAAAACCGCCATCAAGACGGAAATCAAGGCCATGTTCAACGTCCTCACTCCGCTCCTTGATTCGGAAGACGGCAAAGAGCTTGTCGAACATTTCGATGAGATGCCTGGTTTATATTTCGACCCTAACGACGGCGATAAATTCCTTGGCGCCAAAGATGGTTTGCTCCACGCTCTTGCTAGCAGCGTCAGGAACCTCGACCATTCAAAGGTCTTCACCAAAGCCCTCCCAGCCGCTTTGTCCAATATCCTCACTGGCGAAAATAGCGCTCTCAAGAACCTCTTTGGCGATGACCTCACCCTTGATACCGATCCAAGGGACAGCAGTGGCAACAGCATCCTCGGATCAGAGTTTGCCAAACTCATCGACATCCTTGCCGATTGCCAAGACGTCATTGGCTTTGCTTATGCCATGGAAGCCAACGGAACCAACATGTCCGTCATGGAGAAATCTTTCTCGCACATGTGTTCGCTTGAGACTCCAAACCACGAGAAACAGCTAGTCAAACTCCTTGCCGGCTTTGCCGAGAACAAGATTCTCAACCCAGAAGTCGGTGGAAAGAAGAATTACAATTTCTACGGCCTCTTCAAGACCATCTTCGCAAAATTAGAGCTTGATGGAGTTGGCCTTGACGCCACCCTTGAAAGCATCATCTGTGATGACGGCTTCGATGCGAATGGCGAAGTCTCGAGCTTCATTGACCTCATCCAATACATCTGCGACAAGGGACTCCTTGGTTCGCTTCAGAACTTCACTCTAGAATCAATGTCTGAGATCAAGTTCGAAGAACTCTTCTCAAAAGTCGATGGCAGCGAGCTTCTTACCTCGGTTCTTGGAAGCGTGATCGATAAAGCTATCCAAAGCAATGACCTCTTCACATACGTCAATGATGGTGGCGAGACCGTTGCCCTTTCCTTCAAGAACATCACGGACTGGGCTGCTGAGGGACACGCCCTTGATACGATGACGAAATACGCCGCTCAGTTCGGCGACCTTTCCAACATGGATCTCGAATCAATCGATCCAGAGATGATGGAATCCATGTTCGATTACCTTGCCAATTCCCAGCTCTTCGTTAAGACGAATGCGAATGGCACATATGACTACAACTTCCCTCACTACATCGCCTCGAAGCTCATTGAAGCCTTCAAAGGCTCTGGCGGAATGGGCAAATATTTCGCTAACCTCACAGATAATTACGAAGGCGGTGTTTATCAAATCGTGGAAGCCCCAGGAACCGAAAACGAAGACTTCAGCGACTTCAAAGCTCGTGTTACCGCTCACGCTTTAGAGAACGAAGCTTCCTTAGCCACAGTTCAGGCTGAGCAGGCTTTATTCGCTCACGAAGGCGAACTCTTTGCAAGAATCATCAGGAACCTTGCTTCCAGTGGTGCCTTTAACCTCATGGAAAGCGGTGCTGCCGCTGACCTTAGCAAATTCAAAGTCGAATACTTCCGCGCCCTCCTTGAGGATATGTCTCAGTCCATTCTCTTCGGAAAGACCGGCGTCCCAGCCGTTCTCAACAAAGTTGTTGCGACCCTTTCGGACTCAGTCGACACGTTCAAGAATGCGAACGTCATGTACGCCTACACCTGTAGTGACGCTGAGCGTTTAGCCGTTGCGGATTCGATCGCCGACATCCTTGCCATCGTCACTGACCCAGTAAGCGGTCTTCTTGGACCAACCGGCGAGATGAACACGGCCGCTTTCGGCAACATCTCCGACCTCGATGCGAATCACCTCATCGCTCCTCTCCTTAAGACCCTTGCCGATAGCCCGGTCTTCAATGACCTTTCAACCTTCCAACGCGATACCGCTCACATTGAGTACAGCGCTTTCGATGAGCAGATGGTCTTCGTCCTTAAGCAGACCAGCTGGTATGGAAGCGACGAGAAAGCCGAAGCCCTCTATCCAACCCTCAAAGGTTTGGTAGCCGCTAGGGGTGGATGGGACGATGAAATCGACAACTTCGTCGAGATCGTCGATGACCTCCATGTCATGGGCATCAACCTCGATTCCTCCTTTGACTTCAACGCTTACTTCCAAGAAGTGGGATTTGGCGAAGACATCCTTGCCGACCTCTTCTTTGACATCAACCAGTCCTGCCTCTTATACCCAGGCTTCCCAGAGAAACTCAACGCTGCCTTATCATCCGTCAACAACTCTCTTGCAAGCTCTGGCCTTAACCTTGATGATGCAAACCTTTACTACGCTGGATCCGACACGCTTCCAGGCACCACCTATAAGTACGCCACAGCCGGATATGGCGAGGACGAGTGCTATAACCTCGCTTCCGTCATCCGTTATGGCAGCGCTTTGAGCGGTGGCATCAACGTCAATGATTTGGCCGCCATCGCACCTGGGGAGATCGACGACATCACCAACCTCCTTGGCACCTTCGCCAAGAGCCATATCTTCAACAGCAAGAAGACCCCGACCTCTGACACCGTCTTCCAGCAGTTCATCGGTAAGATCCTTACCACGAACCCAGACGTCAATGACTTCATGTATAACGCCGACTCGCCAAAAGATAAGGGCAATGCCAACTATAGTGACGCCCTTAGCAAAGCTAAATACATCGGCGCGACCTATTATCCAGAGGTTGAGCCTAGCGTCACTGACGCCAACGACATCCCAACCCTCAACATCAATAGCCACGAGTACAATTCCATCAACACGCTCCTTAGGAACCTTTCGAGCACCGGCACCCTCCTCGATGAGCTTGCCAGCTCAAGCGTCACCGATTTGGATGCGTCTGACCTCGCTACCCTCCTTGGCTACCTCAATGACTGCGATTGGACCTACGACGCCGTTCCGAATGCGATCGCCATCGCCCTTGACCAAGTGAATCTCGACGGCATCAAACTCACCCGTGCGACGCCATTCTACGCATACGATTACGCCATCAGCTATGACGGCAGTGCTTTCGTCAAGCCAGCTTCGATGGACAAGCTCCTTACTCCAAACTTCACCAACCACTATGACAACGAAGAGATTTTGAAGATCACTGACACCGTCAAGATCATCAAGGACAGCTCCTCAGACGCTCTTACCGATTTCACTAGCAAGAGCAGCATCACCAAAGTGAAGAATATCCTTAGCGAGCTCAACGAGTCCTACATCTTCTCCAAAGCTGGCGCTGGATATGACCTCGAAGCCGATGCCAACGCGCTTGTCTTCGATAGCACCGACCTCAGCGTCTTCGAGCAGGCCATGTACAAGATCTTCAAGGATTCCACCCTTGCCTCGCTCTCCTATAACGCTTCAATCGATTCTCAGTATGTCGATAGCGACGCCAAGCTCTTAGCCAAAGTCAGAGACTACCCAGACGATAAGTGGGAAGGCGAGCTCTCTGCTCTTCTTATCAACGACACCCAGGACGCCGGCCTCCTTTGCAAGGCCTTCGACTATGGCATCGTGAGCGGTAGTGCCGTTAGCGTCGACACCGACACCCTTGAAGGCCTTACCCCTCAAGAGATCGGCGGACTTCTC
>CAMKAQ010000068.1 GCA_946410525.1 uncultured Caryophanales bacterium
GATATAAATCATGATTCCCTTGGTTTCTGTAGGGGTTTTTGAGAAATCTTCGACGACGTTTTCGACTTCTTCCTTCTTAATTCCATCCTCTTCTTCGCCAAGGATATGGAAGTCCATATAGGTGCCATGGTCGATACGGCCGCAGCTCCTACACTCTTCGCAGGCTAAAGGATTTGGGTGATCGCAGATAAGGCTCTTGGCCATGTATTTGGCGGTTTCCAAAAGAGGAGTTCCAGACTCGCCGCATAAAAGATATGCATGCGCCAAACGTTTGTTCTCGATGGCGTTGGCAAAGGTTCTATATACAAGCGGTTGTTTCTTCTCTAGGTAATCGCCGAATCTCATTTCTTTAACCTATCTTCGATGGCTTTATAAGACTCTTCAAAGACTTCGTCAGGACCCTTGGAGGCATCGATGATGACAAACCTCTCAGGGAATCTCTTCGCAAGTTCATGGAATGAATCGCGGACTTTGTTATGGAAGGTGAGCTTCTCGACGTCGAGGCGGTTTACTTCTCTTTGGCTATTCGCGGCGATTCTCGCTAAACCCACTTCAGGCTTGATGTCGAAGAGGATAGTGAGGTCAGGAAGCATTCCTTCGGTCGCGAAAAGGTTCATGTTATAGACGTTATCGATTCCGATTTCACGGGCTCCGCCTTGATAGGCGAGGGAAGAATCGATGAAACGGTCGCAAAGGACCAACTTGCCCTCTTTGAGGGCAGGGATGACTTTCTCAACTAAGTGCTGACGGCGGCTTGCGGCATATAAAAGAGCCTCGGTGCGAGGATCCATGGCCGTGTTCTTCTTGTCGAGGATGACGTTTCTGATCTCTTCGGCGATTGGGGTTCCGCCTGGTTCTCTTGTCAAAACGATCTCATATCCTTCGGAAGTGAGTTTCTCGACGATTCTTTTTATGGCTGTGCTTTTGCCAGCGCCTTCTCCGCCTTCAAATGTGATGAACATGTTAGATCTTCTTCCTTCCTTCGAACGCTTTTGACAAAGTCAACGCATCCGCGTAATCAAGGGATGAACCCATTGGTAAGCCATAACCTAACCTGGTGATGGTCGGAACCACTCCATCAAGGACTTTGGCGATGAATAAAGCGGTGGTCTCACCATCGATGGTTGGGTTGGTGGCAATGATGACTTCGGTAGCCTCGTTCTCTTTGACGCGATCAAGAAGCGACTTGATGTTGAGATCATCAGGTCCGATTCCGTGGCTAGGGGAGACGACTCCTCCAAGCACGTGGAAAACTCCATCAAAGGAATTCATTTTCTCAATCGCCAATGCGTCTTTCGCTTCGCTTACGACGCAGATGGTTTTCTTATTCCGTGCGGGATTTGCACAGATTTCACACTTTTCGTCCTCGGTATATAGTCCGCATACCGGGCATGGATGGATGTTTGAGGAAACGTCTTTGATGGCCTTCACAAAATCATCCCGGTCTTCTTCTTTCATACGAAGTACGGCATAGGCCATACGCTCAGCGCTTTTGACGCCGATGCCGGGAAGCTTGCTGAATGATTCAATTAATTCTGTCAAAGAGCGGAGTTCTTTCATTAGAATCCGAGGACTCCTCTTTGTCCGGTGACTCTCTCTTCGATGGCATCGCTCTCAGCCTGGACTTTGTCATAGGCTTCGTTGATGGCCATGGCGAGGGTCTCCTCAACCATTTCTTCGTTATCGGCAGAGAGAGCGTCTTTGTCGATCTTGATGGCTTTGATCTTTCTGTCGCCCATGATGGTGACTTCGATGATGCCGGCTTTCTTGACGACAAACTCTTTGGCCGCTAATTCTTCGTGGGCTTTCTTAAGCTCGCGTTCCATTCTTTTAGCATTAGCTAACATTTGCTGCATTGGATTCATATTATTACCTCTCCTTATTTAACTACTGGTAATTGTAAGACTATGTCTTTCTTGTTTGGCACCTTGCCCATTTGAACTCTCTCGTAATAGTAGGTGCGGACCTTGATGCGATCGTCTGGGTTGAGGGCGTAAACGAACACCCTACGGCCAAGCATCGCTTCAACGAGATCGGATAGAGCCGCTTGGTTATTAACCAAATTGGCTTTGTCAGCCTGGTTCTTGTGCTGATAGGCAAGGACCAAAGCTTCTTTGCAAAGGCAGAATGGCGAAGCGTCGCTAAGAAGGCTTGCCACCTTACCGAATTTTGGATCCATCTTGAGTTCTTCAAGAAGAGGCCACTTATCTTTGAGGGAAAGTCTCTCTTCTTTAGAAGCGAGAACCGAGATGTTGAAGATCTGCTCTTCGGAAAGAACAAAGTTCGTTCCGGTTGTGACGATGTCGTAGTGGGCGATCTTCGAGGTGTCGATTGAGGTCGAACGGATGATCGTATCCTCTTTGACTGGTTCCTCTTTTTTTGGCTCTGGAGCTGGTTCCTCTGGTTCTTCTTTGCTCACAAGCCAATCAGGGACTTCGCCCTTCTTCTTTGGCTCTGGGCTATATTTGTTCTCATTGATGAAATCAAAGAGTGGGCTTTCTGGTTCTTCTTCGACTGGCTCAGAGACGACTGGCTCTGGGATGACAGGCTCGGGTTTTGGTTCCTCAACCATTGTTTGGACTGGCTTTGGCTCCGCTTTCTTAACAGGTTTTGGAGCAGGGCCAGCGTTATCGCTTGAAGCCATTCGGAGAAGGGTAAGTTCGAAAAGTGAACGGATGTCAGAGACATTTCTGAAATTGTTCTGGGCTTCGATGAGAGCGGAGATCATGGAATTGCAATCGGCAGGGGAGAGATTCTTCGCTAAAGTGTCAGCGTTCTCCTTGTCGAGCTTCTCCATAAGGTCAACGTCATTGGTCTTTTCGTAGATGAGAAGATCTTTGAGCAATGAGATGAGCTCTAATACGAGCCTACGGATATCGATTCCGCCAGCGAGATAGGCTTCGCTCTTTTTGACGACTTCGGCGACGTTGCCTTCCTTGATTGAAAGGATAAGGTCAACCTTCTCGTCGATGCTCGCTAAGCCATACATGGCGAGGACATCTTCTTCGTGGAGGATGTTGTTACTGAAGGCAAGGACTTGGTCGAGGATGGAAAGGGCATCACGCATGCCTCCATCAGCCAAATCGATGATGGTCTTAAGACCCGCTTCGGTGTATTTCGTGCCTTCTTTGTCGAGGATTTCGTGTAATTTCTCGCTCATTTCCTCGTAGGAGAGTTTCGAGAAATCGAATCTCTGACAACGGGAAAGAATGGTTGGGATGACCTTGAATGGTTCAGTGGTGCAAAGGATGAATATGACGTTCTCCGGTGGTTCCTCGATGGTCTTGAGGAGGGCGTTGAAAGCGCCGGTCGTCATCATATGGACTTCGTCGATGATATAGACTTTGTAGTTTCCTTTGATTGGGGCGTACCTGACCTTTTCGATGAGGTCACGGACTTGATCAACGCCATTGTTTGAGGCGGCGTCGATTTCAATGACGTCTGGGTGGGTGCCGTTAGCGACTTCCTGGCAGTTCTGGCACTGGTTGCACTGATGGCCGAGGCCTTCTTCGCAGTTAAGGGCTTTGGCGAAAAGACGAGCCATAGAGGTTTTGCCTGTTCCGCGTGGGCCGGCGAAAAGATAAGCGTGAGCCATCTTCCCGGTTGCGAGGGCGTTCTTAAGCGTGCGCACAATCGGCTTCTGGCCAGCGACTTCTTCGAAAGTCTGAGGACGGTAAGTGAGATATAAAGCTTTATATGACATATTTCAGTTTCCGTTTTTGATTATACTCTAACTAGCCTTTTCTCACTAGTGAGAATAAAGACTTTTACGACTTCTAGAGAGAATAACCCTATGGTATAATCACGAGGCACGAGAGGTTGTTATGGAAGAAAGCATGAGAAAACGCCTTGAAGCCGTCAAGACAAGGTGTGAAGAAATAGATCGTGACCTTAGTGATCCAGCCATCATGAACAATGTGGCTCTCATCACCGAATTATCCAAAGAAAGGTCCTCGCTTTCAGAAGCTTATGAAGGTTATCAGGAATACCTTAAAGCCGAAAGCGATTTGAAAGACGCTGACGATATCATCAACAGCGGCGACCCAGAGCTCGCCGAAATGATGAAGCTTGAGAAGAAGTCTCTTATAGAGAAGATGGAGCAAATCGAAGTCGATCTCCATGGCAAACTTCTTCCAGCCGATCCAAACGATAAGAAGAACATCATCGTTGAGATTCGTGGCGCAGTCGGAGGAGATGAAGCGAACATCTTCGCTGGCGATTTGTTAAGAATGTATACGAGATACGCTGAGAACCAGGGATGGAAAGTTCAGTACATCGATGGCGAAGAAGGCTCAGCCGGTGGATACTCCTACGTTTCTTTCATGGTTAAAGGAAAGAACGTTTATTCGAAGCTCAAATTCGAAAGCGGCGCTCACCGCGTTCAGAGAGTCCCTAAGACTGAAGCCTCTGGTCGTATCCACACTTCAACCGCGACCGTTCTCGTTATGCCTGAAGCGGAAGAAGTCGATGTCAAAATCAACCCAACCGATCTTAAGATCGACACATATCGTTCCCAGGGTGCCGGAGGACAAAACGTCAACAAGACCGAGTCCGCTGTTCGTGTCACCCATATCCCAACCGGAATCGTCGTCAGCTGCCAGACCGAAAAGGCTCAGCTCCAGAACAAAGAAATCTGTATGAGAATGATCCGCGCCAAAGTCCACGACTTCTATCAGTCGCAGCAGGACGACGCCCGCGCTTCTGAAAGAAAACTCAAAGTCGGAACCGGTGAGAGAAGCGAGAAGATCAGAACCTACAACTATCCACAGAACCGTGTCACCGATCACCGCATCGGTTTCACCGTCAACCAATTAGACCGTATCATGGAAGGCGAACTTGATGACGTCATCGAAGCCCTCATCCATTACGATCAGGAACAAAAGCTCTTAGAAGAAAGCAACAAATAATGCCGACAATTGATGAAGCCTACAAGGAAGCTTATGCGCTTGCAAAACCCTATGGCGTTATGGCCATGGATTTGCGCATTCTTTTGATGCACGACGAAGGCCTTCATGAACAAATCGACGTCCTCTTTTACAAAGAGAGGGAAATGAAGAACTACGAGCTCTTCAAAGAACAGGTTCAGAAACTCATCAAAGGCGAACCTGTCGAATACGTTCTTGGTGAGGCCGACTTCCTTGGCACGCCAATTAAGATCAATGAGAACGTTTTGATCCCAAGGGGCGAAACCGAAGAACTCGTCTCTGGCATCAGCGAGAGAATCGACAAATATTATGATCCTCGCAACTACCTCGTCGTCGCCGATATCGGGACCGGCAGTGGTTGCATCTCCATTGGCTTAAGACAAAGTTTTTCAAATTGGCTCATCGTCGCAAGCGACATCTCACCAAAAGCCCTTGAGGTCGCCAAAGAGAACTTTGACCATTACAACATCAGGGCCCAAGTTCTCGAAGGTGATGCTTTAGCCCCATACATTGAGAACAACATCAACCTCGACATCATCGTTTCCAATCCTCCATACATCCTCAATAAAGAAGACGCCCAGGCGTCAGTGAGAGACTACGAACCTGCAAGCGCACTTTGGCTCGACAAAGAACACTCCGTTTACGAGTCGATCTTCAGGGATTACAAGAAGGTCAAGAAGGGTTCCATCTTTATGGCGTTTGAGATCTCTCCGGACCTTGAAATGTGGCTCGAAGACCTCATGAAAAAGTATCTTGAGGACTACACTTACGAGTTCGCAAAAGACCTCAACGGATTCACAAGATTCCTCTACATTTTCGTAAAAT
>CAMKAQ010000069.1 GCA_946410525.1 uncultured Caryophanales bacterium
CTCTTCTTAAGAGCTCGCAGATAGCGAAGACGTTATCGCTCTTAAAGGTGCTGATGTGCTTCTTGAGCTCTTCGGTTGGGACCTCATCGAAGACTTTGCTATGGAGGTGGCAAGCGCCAATCTCAAGGGATCTTACGGACTTGAGAATACATTCTTCGAGAGTGGTTCCGATGCCCATGACTTCGCCGGTGGCTTTCATCTGGGTTCCGAGTTCATTGGAAGCACTTGTGAACTTATCGAATGGGAAGCGAGGGAATTTGGCGACGACGTAATCAAGGGATGGTTCGGTGGCAGCGGTTCCGCCGGCGACTGGGATCTCGCTAAGTTCCATGCCAAGAGCGATCTTGGCGGTGACTCTAGCGATTGGGTATCCGCTAGCTTTGCTAGCAAGAGCGGAGGAACGGGAGACACGTGGGTTGACCTCGATTAAGAAGTACTCACTGGAATTTGGGTTGAGGGCGAATTGGACGTTGCAGCCGCCTTCGATCTTGAGTTCTCTGATGATCTTGATGGCGGAGTCGTTAAGCATCTTCAAGTCGTGCTCATTGAGGGACATGATTGGGGCAACGACGATGGAGTCACCGGTGTGGACGCCGACTGGGTCAACGTTCTCCATGCCGCAGATGGTGATCGCGTGGTCTTTGCTGTCACGCATGACCTCGAATTCGATTTCTTTGTATCCTTTGACGGATTTCTCAACGAGGATCTGGTGAACTGGGGAGAGGGCGAAACCGTTTCTGGCGACTTCGATGAGTTCTTCATCGTTGTCGGCGAATCCGCCGCCAGTTCCACCAAGGGTGAAAGCTGGTCTAAGAACGACTGGGTAGCCGATATCGTGAGCGGCTTTCAAGGCCTGGTCGATATCGTAGGTGATTTCGGATGGAATAACTGGCTCACCGATCTTCTGGCACATCTCTTTGAAGAGCTCTCTGTCTTCAGCCTTCTCGATTGATTCGGCGGGGGTGCCAAGAAGAAGAGTGCGGCACTCTTTGAGGACGCCTTTCTTCTCAAGTTGCATAGCAAGGTTGAGACCGGTTTGTCCGCCGATACCTGGAACGATGGCGTCTGGTCTTTCATGACGAAGGATCTTCGCGATGTAATCAAGAGTGAGAGGCTCCATGTAGACCTTATCCGCGATCTGGGTGTCGGTCATGATGGTCGCTGGGTTGGAGTTAACGAGAACGACCTCATATCCTTCTTCCTTGAGGGCTAAGCAAGCCTGGGTGCCTGCGTAGTCGAATTCGGCAGCCTGACCGATGACGATTGGTCCTGAGCCGATGATTAATACTTTTTTGATGTCTGTACGTTTAGCCATAAGTTATTTTCCCTCCTCTTTTTTGTAGACTATGTGGTTATTGCAAACTGTAAGGTAGTTGACGCCGTAGAGTTTTTCTCCGATGAACGGAGTGGCCTTGCCTTGCGACAAGAACATTTCTTTGGTGACCTCGAATTCTTCATCAAGGTTCCAGACGCTGAATCCGTCATATGGGATTCCGAATATCTCGCGTGGTCTCACGACGAGAAGGTCGATGAGTTTATCAAGTGTGATGATTCCTTTTTTGACGAGCCCGGTGTAGAGAAGAGGGAAGGCAAGTTCGATTCCCGTGATGCCAAATGGCGATTTCTCTAATCCGCGTGATTTCTCTTCCTCGGTATGTGGGGCATGGTCGGTGGCGATCACGTCGATCGTTCCATCTTTGATGCCCTCAATGAGGGCGAGTCTGTCTTCTTCGCTTCTAAGAGGCGGGTTCATTTTCCAGTTTCCGCTTTCTTGGAGCATCGAGTCATTTAACAAAAGGTAATGTGGCGCGGTCTCGCAGGTGATATGGACGCCTTCCTTTTTGGCTTTGCGGATGAGCTCCACGCTTTCTTTGGTGGAGATGTGGCAGACGTGATATCTGCATCCGGTCTTTCTAGAAAGCTCAATATCCCTGGCAATTTCCATGTATTCGCTCGCGGAGCAGATGCCTCTATGGCCATGGGCTTTCGCATATTCGCCATCATGGATGTATCCGCCTTTAAGGAGTTCGTTGACCTCGCAATGGGCGACGATCATCTTGTCTAACTCCTTGGCCTTCATCATAGCCTTGAGCATCATCTCTTCGGTCTGGACGCCAACGCCATCATCGGAGAAGGCGCAGACTTTGTCTTTGAGGTCTTCCATGTCGGAGAGCTCATCGCCTTTCTCGCCTTTGGTGATTGAGGCGTAAGGGTAGACGTGGATGCAGGCATCCCTATCGATGATGTCTTGCTGGATCTTTAAGTTCTCAAGGCAATCCGGGACTGGCTTGAGGTTTGGCATCGTGCAAACCGCGGTGTATCCGCCATGAGCAGAGGCCTTTGTTCCGGTCTTGATCGTCTCTTTATAAGAAAAACCCGGCTCTCTGAGATGGACATGAACATCAAGGAAGCCGGGAATAAGAATATAAGAGTGATCAGGCTTGAGAGTGCTTGGAAGAGAAAAAGCGGAAACCAAATGCTGAAGGTCAAAGTCGACCTTAGCTCTTCCGCTTTCGATTTTGATTTTTAAATTCGACATATCAGTTCTCCTACCGATATGGGATTCCTTTGGAACCCTCTAGAAATATATAGATACTGAATCAATGATTCAAGGCTTTTTTGGAAAAAAGAAAAAAGACCTTGGATGTAAGGTCTTTCATTTAATGAATTTGTGTCCTTTCTCTAGAGCGTCTTTTTCCCATTTAGGGGTCTCTCCGCTCTCTTCTTCGGCTAAGAGTTTCTTGTCTTGCTTAGATAGAGGAAGCTTTTCGAAGAGGTCAGGACGATGCTCTTTGGTAAGGATGAGAGCTTTCTTCCTTCTCCATTTGGCGATGGCCTCGTGGTTGCCGCTATAGAGGAGGTCAGGAACTTTCTTGCCATCGTACTCATATGGTTCGGTGTACTGAGGATACTCAAGGATTGGCTCGTTGAACGATTCATCAACAAGGGAGTCCTGGGAGATCGCGCCATCAAGAAGTCTGACGACTGAATCGATGACGGACATGGCTGGGATCTCACCGCCAGTAAGAACGTAATCACCGATTGAGAGAAGCTCATCGACATAGTCATTCACTCTCTCGTCAATGCCCTCGTAATGGCCGCAAACGAGAACAATATGTTCAAGTCTTGCATAGGATTTTGCGATTTTTTCGTTATATGTGGTGCCTCTAGGGGAGAAGAGAACCTTATGGCTGTTTGGGCCAGAGACCTTCTTTAAGGCATCGACGATAGGCTGGCATTTCTGGATGAGTCCGGCTCCTCCTCCGATTGGTGGGGTGTCGGTTCTGCCGTATTTGTCCGTGGTGAAATCGCGGATCTGAACAATCTCGATTTCCGCGCATCCTTTGGAGATGGCCCTTTTGATGATGGAGTTGCTTAAAACACCTTCGAACATCTCAGGGAAGAGTGTGAGAACGGTGATCTTCAAAGTAGGCCCTCCATGACATTGATGGTTATGACTTTATTATCGATGTCGACGTTTTTGATGAAAAGACCATCTTTGAATGGAACATATACATGTTTCTTCTCGGCGGTGGTGACCGATAAGGTTCTGGTCTTTGAGTATTCAAGGACCTCGTCGACGATTCCGATGACGCGATTCTCATCAAGATAATCGACGACTTTGCAGCCGATTAGGTCGGCGTAGCGGTAGAAACCTTCTGGAAGGGTGGCTTTCTCTTTGTCCATCTCGATGGCGAAGCCTTTGTATCCTTCGATGGCGTTGATGTCGCCATATTCCTCAAAGGAGAGGAAGTAGTAATCTCCGGAATCCCTGAAGCTTTTGACTGTAGCAGGGAATCTTTCGTTTGTTTTCTCGTCATGAAGAGACAACATGGTCCCTTTCTTAAATCTTTGCTTAGCAAAAGAAGTGAGGGATTTGCATCTGACCTCACCCTTTAACCCGAAGGGCTTAAGAATGTAACCAAGTGTGATGTATTCCATAAGAGAAAAAGGAGGACGCTTATTCGGCGTCCTCTTTATCGTCATGCTTTTCGTTGAAGCTCTCGAATTTAAGGTGAATTCTGAGGTTGGAGTTGTCGGCTTTGCCAACGATTCCAATAGCTTCGCGGAGGGCGTTTGCGATCGCTCCATGCTTGCCGATTAAGCGGGCGGTGTCATCATCTTCTGCGACGATGAGGAGGGCCACATCTTTCTCGGTGCTGCCTGGGAGCTCTCTGACCATGATGGATTCAGGATGCTCGATGAGGGGATCGACAAGACCGTGGATTACTTTCTCGTAATCCATTATTTAGACTCCTTTTTAGCCTTTCCTTCGGCGAATTTAGCCATGATGCCTTTGCGGCTGAACATAGCGCGGACGCTGTCGGAAGGGATGGCGCCATTCTTAAGCCATTTCATAGCGAGCTCTTCGTTGATAAGAGCTTTTTCTTCTCCGAGAGCTGGATCGTAGGTGCCGATCTGCTCGATATAACGGCCATCTCTGGAAGAGCGGCTGTCAGCGGCGACGATGCGGTAGAAAGGGTCTTTGTGGCGGCCAATGCGGGCCAATCTGATTTTAACCATAATTTGCTTGTTCTCCTTTTCCGAACGTAATCATAGGCTTATGATATAGACCTGTCAAGTATTTTTGCTTGACACCAAAACGCGTTACATTTCAATCTCCGTAGGTTTTTGCTTGCGAGGGGCTTATCGAGCGCGTAATATATTCGGTGCGCGAAAGCGATACGCAGGCTCCGCCGTCTGTCACTAGACGTGAACCTGAAGAGCAAATTCTAAGTTAGGAGGAAAAGATTCATGAACAACAACATTGTCAATGAGATCACTGCCAAGCAGATTCGCGAAGACATTCCTGAATTCTCCAGCGGCGATACCGTCAAGGTTTTCTACCGTATTGTCGAGAACAAGAAAGAGCGTATTCAGGTCTATGAGGGCGTCGTTATCCAGCGTCGCGGTCATGGTGTCAGCGAAACCTTCGTCGTCAGAAAGATGTCCAGTGGCGTCGGCGTGGAAAGAACTTTCCCAGTCAACTCCCCAAGCATCGCTAAGATCGAAGTTACCCGTTACGGTAAGGTTCGTCGTGCCAGAATCCACTACATGCGTGGACTCAGCGGCAAATCCGCCCGTATCAAGCAAGGCAAAGCCCCAAAAGCTGCCGAAGCTAAGTAAATCTCAAGAAGTGACTAGAACCGCCCTTTCAATTGAGGGCGGTTTTATTTTGTCTTAATTCATAAGAATTCTTATACTTTATTAGATGAACAATCAGCAGCAGAAGAACGTCCATTATTTCCCTGGCCATATGGCTAAGGCTCTCCGCGAGATGGCTCCTTTCATCAAGAACGCCGATATCGTGGTTGAGGTCGCCGACGCGAGAGCGCCATTTTCAACGCGCAACCCAATGCTTCACGAACTTATTGGAAGCAAACCTCACCTGATTGTCCTTTCCAAAAACGACAAAGCCGACACCTTGGTCACAGCAAGGTGGATTTCCAAATACAACCAAGAGGGCATCACTTGCTTTGCAAGCAACCTCAAAGGCGAGAAAGCCTTTAAGGTCCTTAATGAGATGAGTGAGCCTCTCGTCATTAAGAAGCGCGAGAAAGAGAAGAAGCTTGGAATGAAGAAACAGCCTCTTAAGCTTCTCATCGTCGGCATCCCTAACGTCGGCAAAAGCACCCTCATCAATAACCTCGCTGGGAAGAGAGTGGCCAGAGCCGCGAACACCCCGGGCGTAACCAGAAGCGAGCAATGGATCAAACTCGCCGGAGACTTTGTCT
>CAMKAQ010000070.1 GCA_946410525.1 uncultured Caryophanales bacterium
TGAATGGGATGAAGAGGAGGACGCCCCAGACGATAAGACCAGCGCCGATGACGCCTTCGCCGATCCAGAGGCAGCTCTGCCAAACTGGTGGGAGGTATCCGGTGATCTCGATGGTCATGATGTTGGAGTTGACGACGCAGTAGAGAAGGTTGTGGGCAGCGCGTCTAAGGACGGTAACGTCACCCTCGCTCTCCTCATCTGGTTTGGACCATGGCTTGGCGCCATTGAGGTTAAGGTCGCCGCCAGCGTAGCACATCTGCTTGTTGGACATGTAATCGTTGACGTGAAAGTCGCAGATGACAGAACCAACGAATCCCCACTCCTTGCGGAGGACGGTGGTAAGGAGACGGTAGTCGCCGCCGGTCCATCTGGTTCCGATACGGTTGAAGGAGGACATGATGCCGCGGGCTTTACCTTCTTTGACGGCCATCTCGAATGGCTTGAGGTAGATCTCACGGATAGCCTGCTCGTTGCACCAGGTAAGCTTACCTTCGGTGTCACGGTTGGTTTCTTGATCGTTGAGAGCGAAGTGTTTGACGTTAACGTAGACGCCATACTTCTGAACGGCTTTGACGACGGTAGCCGCGCACTTGCCAGACTGGAATGGGTCTTCGCTGTAGTACTCGGTGTTACGTCCGCCGAATGGGGAACGGTGCATGTTGACACCTGGGCCATACCATCCGGTGTATGGGAGCTTGTCGCCTTTTTCGTTACCGATTAAGGCTTCGTTGCCGATGGCCTTGCCCTGAGCTTCAGCAAGTTCAAGGTTCCAGGTCTGAGCAACTAAGCATTCGGAGCAGTAGTAGCAGGTATCGTAGACGGCTTTATCGCCAAGGAAGGCGACGATGCCGGTAGGACCGTCGAAGGAAGTGGTCTTTGGAATGCCAAGACGGAAAATGTCTTTGGTGGAGTAGCAGCCGCCATTGAAGAGGGCTTTGTACTCCTCGAAGGTCATCTGATCGAGGAAGGTCTCCCAAAGTTCATCGTTATATGGCAAATTGCAGAGCTCTTTGAACATGACGGTGACAGTTTGATCCATGAGAGGCATATCGTCATATTCCTCTTTGTTGCCGCTGTTACGGCTGTTGCACTTGGCAACGAAGTCTTGGTCGACAATACGATCAGCGGTAGTTGGCATCTTTGGCATGGTGCCAACGAAGTCAGCGCGGCTGAGGTTTTCCTGGAGATGGTCGTCAGCATCCTCGAAGAGAGGTCTGACGCCTTTGTTAGTGACAGGATCCTTATCGTACTGAATGCCAGGAGCGGCTAATTCCTTGGTGAAGGTATCGATGTCGGTGTGGGCATCGGTGCCAACGTGGAAGGTGTAGTTGCCAGCTTCGAGTTCATAGCCGCTGAAAGCGTTTCTGTTAGCGTCATTGAAGTCGAAGGAAGCGAAGTCATATGGGGTGACGGTGATCTTAACGGTCGCATCCTCACCAGCGGCAAGAAGAGGGGTCTTCTCGTAGCCGACAAGGACTTTGTAGGCCTTTTCGATGCCACCGACGGTGTATGGGGCTTCGGCGTAGATTTCGACGACGTCCTTACCTGGGACGTTGCCGGTGTTCTTGACCTTGACCTCGACATCGAAGGAAGCGTTGGTTAAGGCAGCGCCTTCAAGAGCGCTCTTGTTGAGGAGCTGGTGCTCGAAGGTGGTGTAGCTAAGACCATAACCGAATGGGTAGACGACATTCTGGTTGTACCAGGTTGGGTCATCTTTGCCACGGGTTTCGTAGTAACGATATCCGAAGTAGATGCCTTCTTCGTAATCGCAGAAGTTGAAGTCGAGGAGACGTTTTCTGTCACCGGATTCAATGTCTTCGACGCTTAAGGCGTACTTGTCGCTATCGAAGACGCGGTTGTCGCCGAAGTTCATCCAAGTTGGATCGTTTTCGTAATGGGTGTAAAGGGTATCGACGGTGTGTCCGCTTGGGTTGACTTCACCACTAAGGATTCTGCCAAGGGCCATGATGCCGACTCCGCCTGGGGAGCCAATCATGATGGCAGCGTCGATCTTTTCCTGATAGGCTGGGTCATCCGCGAATTTGAGGAAGCCGCAGTCGATATTGTTGGAAGTGTTGAATAAGACAACGATGTGGGCGAACGCCTTTGAATCAACGATGTGTTTGAGAAGGTCTCTCTCATTCTTGTCGAGCTGGAGATAGTGACCAGTTGGGTCCTCTGGGTTGTCGCTAGAAACGCGTGGGAGGTCCCAGCCTTCGCCAGCGATACGGGAGAAGACAACAAGGGCGGCATCGCCGTATTCGGCGTAGCTATTCTTGATATCGTCGGTGTATTTGGAGACTTCGGTCTCACCGGTGCTAAGAACTGGGGCTTTGCCGTTCTTCTGGTCGTCCATGCCTGGGTTGCCAGGACGTGGTTCGCCGGATTTGCCGTTGTCTTTGTAGAATTCCTCAAGCTTCTTGTTGTAGGAGAAGCCTGCAGCGGTAAGGGAATCGAAGATGGTCTTCTTTTCCTCGTTTCCGCCAGGAGCGGCGGAACCACTGCCGCCATAGACTAAGTTGACGGAGTTCTTACCGAAGACGGAGACTTTGGCATTCTTCTTGAGAGGAAGGGCGTTATTCTCGTTCTTGAGAAGAACCATACCTTCTTCACAGATCTCGGTGCTGACCTTCTTAGCGTTCTCGAGGGCGTCTTTCTTGGTGGTGATGCCTTCGTCGGTGTTGAAGACCATACCGTCTTCCATTGGCTTGGTCTGGGCGATTTTGCCGCCAAGCTCAGTGGAGCAGATGATGTTATAGAAGCCGTCGGTGTTGTTCTCATCCGTGAGGATATTCGCGGTGATGGCAACGGCGGTCGCCACTAAGGTTGTGGCGAGCCAAGCGACGCGGCTTCCTTTCTTGAAAAATTTAAGAATTGGATTCATTTGAGAATTTCCTTAATTGGATAAGAGGTTATTCAACTTCTGGAACCTGGTCTGGATCGGCTTCAGCCCAGGTAAGATCGGTGTCGGTTTTGATCTTGAGGCAGTCGATCATTGGGGCGGTAGCCTGAGCGGTTCCCTGAAGGAGGGTGTCGTTATCGGTGATGAATTCGAACTTGTTTTCGCCAGCTTTGACTTCAACGTTGATGGCAAGGGTGTAGTCCTCGAAGGCCTTGTTGCCAGCGCCCTGCTTTGGAACATCTTTGAAGACGATGGTCTGGTAGTCGAGCTGGGTGCCATTGAGTTTGGCTTTCCACATATCGCTGGTGACGGTGATGTCTTGACCTTCCTGGCCGTATTCAGCGGAAAGGCGGAAGAGGACGCTCATGGTGCCATTAGCGGCAGCGGTGAAATTGAAGTCAAGCTTGGAACCGTAGTTTCTGGCTGGTTCATATTTGACATACAAGAAGTGGACGTAGAAGCCATTGGAAGCGAACATGTCACCGTTATAGTCATAGCCGATGCACTGTTTGCCGTTAGCACCGCCGGAATAGGTGGCGCCATCAAGATTCATAACACTTGGAGCGTATTCAGCTTCGAAGACGTAACGTTTGGTCTGGGTCTCACCTTCGGCTTCCCAAGCGGCATAGAGGGTGATGTCGTCTCTAACCTTGGTGTCGAAGTCATATAAGCTGTAGCCGGATTCATCAGTGGTCCAGCCAAGGAACTTATAACCAGCACGGGTTGGATCGGTTTCTGGTTTGCTGACAGGTTTTCTGACTTCAACATCAACTTTTGAGTCCTCAGGAGCACCGGTGTAGTTGTAGTCAAAGGTGACTGTGCGCATACGCGTCACAGAAGTTTTCGTTGATTGGGCGGAAGAGGCTGGCGTGTCTTTGCAGGCAACTAAACCAATTAAGCCAACAGCAACGATTGGTAACAAAAAGTGTTTTTTCATAGTTTTTCTCCTATAGATACGGCTTATTTTATCTTAGATAAAACAAAACTGCTAGGGTTTTTAGGCCCTAGCAGTAAATCACTTATAAGCTTTGCTTATTTAAGCGGTTTGTTTTGTTGACTTATTCAGCCTTGGCTTCTGGCTTTTTGCCCTTCTTAAGGACGAGGAACCAGACGATGCAGAAGGCAGCAGCGAGAACGATGACGCCACTACCAGCGGCGATGCCAATGATGGCACCTAATGGGAGGCCAGTCTCGGCTCCACCGTTGTCGGTTTCGCCAGTCTCGACGAGGTCGTAGTTGGCGTCGTAGACTTCGATATCGAAGACTTCGGCGACTTCTTTCTCAGTGCCATCGGCAAGGGTGATCTTGGCCCAAACGAGGACTGGATAGAGACCACGCTTGGTTGGGGTGCCGGAGATCTTGCCATCTTCAGCGGTCATGCCAGCTGGGAGCTGGTGGTTGACCTGTTCAAGATCGATGCTGATATCGGCGATAGCGGTAACGGCTTGTTCATCATCGCCTTTTCCGAACTTGGCATCATCAGCGAGGCTGAAGGTGATTTCAGCGGCTTCGTTGATGTTGATCTTGTTGGTTGAGGCTTTCATGACGCCGTGGACTTCTTGTCCAAGGACGTTGTTCTTGACTTTGGCGCAGTTGGCAGCGGCAAAGAGGATTTCTTTGGCGCAGGTACGGACGGCGTAGTACCAGGAGTAGGAGTAGACTCTTTCGCCTTCGTACTCGAAGTAAGACATCATCTTCTCATCATCCCACTTGCACTCGATTCTGTTGCCGTAGGTGTTGTTGTCGAGCTGAGCGTTGTTGCCGGATAAGCAACGGTTGTTGATGTTCTCGTACTTGGTTCCATCGAAGGACTTGTTGTCTTTGTGGTCCATATCGGACATGACAGCGCCCTGGAATCCCCATTCTTTACGGAGAACGTTGGTGAGTAAGTTGTAGTTAGCGGCAGTCTCCATCATACCAAGACGGTTGTAGGAGGACATGATGCCACGGCTGTGGCCTTCCTGGATGACCATCTGGAAGGAACGGAGATAGATCTGACGGAGAGCTTGTTCGTCAACGAAGGTCATGGTACCTTCACGGTTCTTTTCCTGATCGTTAACGCAGAAGTGTTTGAAGTAGCAGTAGACACCTTTCTTGGAGGCACCATCGACGACTTTGCCAGCGGTACGGCCCATTAAGAATGGGTCAGCGGCATAGTATTCGAAGTTACGGCCACCGAATGGTGAACGGTGAGTGTTGACGGCGCAGCCGAGCCAGCCACAGGTACCATCGACGAAGAAGGATTCGCAGCCGATGATCTTGCCCTGCTCTTCAGCAAGGGCGAGGTTGAAGGTAGCGGCAACGGTTGGTTCACCACACCACCAGATGATTTCGAACTGGTTTGGACCATCGGAGTCAACGGTGTTGGCTTTGCCAATGGCTTTCATTTCTGGGTTGTGGAAATTGCCATCTTCGACGAACTTACGGAGTTCGGAGTAGGTGAATTGATTAAGGAATTCGTCCCATTTTGGATCGTTGAAGTCGACACCGAACATTTCGGAGATCTGCATACGATCGGCTTGTTTAAGAGCATCAGCTTCCTGGCTCCAGCCAAGAGCTTCAATGTCTTCCTTGGTCTTGTAGGCTTCGTCAGAGACGTATCCATTGTGGAGGACGTCAAGGTCAGCCATGACGAAGGAGTGGGTAAGGAATTCTTCAGCACGGGAACCTTCTTTGAGAGTACGTTCTTCGATGGTTGGGTGCTTTGGGAAGGTGGCGGCGAAGTCGGAACGGCTCATGTGATCGAATCCGATGGTGTTCTCCATTGGGAGGGAGCACTGGAAGCTCTTGTTGTCAGAGAACTGGTT
>CAMKAQ010000071.1 GCA_946410525.1 uncultured Caryophanales bacterium
CAATTTAGGCCTATACGTTCATCTTCCTTTTTGCAAAAACATCTGCAATTTCTGCCCGTATTGCAAAAAACTCTACTCAGAAAAGGAGAGCAATAGGTATATCGACGCCCTCATAAAAGAGATCCATTTGGTGGGTTCTCAGAACAAAGAAAAGAAGAAGGTCACGAGCCTCTATTTCGGAGGAGGAACCCCTGCTTTATCCGCCCCTAGGATCCATGAGATCATTGAAGCCATAAACGAGCACTTCATCATCACCGAAGGAATCGGTTTGGAGCTTCATCCGGATAACGTTAACAAAGAGACTCTCCAGACACTTAAAGACGCCGGGGTCACCAAGATCTCAATTGGTATTCAATCGTTCCGTTCAAAGTATCAATCCATATTGGGAAGAAAGACCGTGGACACCAAAGCCATGAAAGAGGCTTTAAAGGCCGTTCCTTTTGAAACGGTGTCGATGGATTTCATCTTCGCTTTGCCTTCACAGACATATGAAGATCTTGAGGCAGACGTCGATGAGGCTTTCGAGCTTGGCGCCAACCACGTAGCCATTTATCCGTTCATCGACTTCACTTTCACCGCTAGCAAAGTCAAAGCCCTCCCAAAGAAAGAGAAGAGAGAGCTTCTAGATGCCATAACAAAACACTGCCAGGAGAAAGGCTATCCTCGCAACACCATCTGGACCTTCTCAAGCAAGCCTGAGGCCAAATACTCGTCTATGACGAGAGAGACCTTCTTAGGCTTTGGTTGCTCTGCCACCACCCTTCTCAAAGATCAGTTCAAGATCAACACTTTCGATGTTGATTCCTACATCAAAAGAATCGAAGAAGGGAAACTCCCAACTTCGTTGACGATCAGATTCAAGAAGAGGCAAAGAATGGTCTATTGGCTCTTCTGGACCGCTTATAGCACAAGCGTGGATTCCAAAGACTTCGAGAAGTTCTTCGGTGTCTCTCTTAAGAAGAAATATGGGTTTGAGTTATGGCTCGCCAAAAAGATTGGCTACATCACCGAGAAGGATGGTGTTTACACCATGACCCTCAAGGGAGCCTTCTACTACCACTACTTCGAGAATTTCTACACCCTCTCCTACATCGACAAGATGTGGGGCATCATGAGGAAAGAAGCTTTCCCGAAACAGATCAAACTATAGAAAAAAGAGGCGCGGAGTAAAGACGCCTCTTTTCCTTTTTGGTCGACGAGTAAGTATGGAACAGCGTGAAAGGAGTAGCCGCTGTTTTTAGTTGATTGAGATGTTGTGAGCCAACTCTTTCTTCTCTTCTTCCTTAGGGAAGACGAGGGAGAGAACACCATTTTCGAATTTAGCGTTGATGCTCTTTTCGTCGGTCAAGCCAACATAGTAAGTCCTAGAAGCAGAACCATAGGTTCTCTCATGGCAGACATATTTGCCTTTGGACTTCTCGTCCCTCTTGTCTTCGCGTTTGGCGGAGATGGTAAGGTATCCATCTTTGAGGGTGACGTTGATGTCTTCTTTCTTAACGCCAGGAAGCTCTACATCCATCATGTAATGGGTTTCGTCTTCTTTGACATCCGTCTTCATGGAGATGGTGTGATTTTCTCTTCTGCTAACTGGAGCGAAGAAATCGTAGAATGGATCAAATCCGTAGTTGACTAAATCAAATGTCATTGTAGTTACCTCCTTGGGATTTTTTAGCACTCATACTTCCTAAGTGCTAACTATATATTAGCCCTCTTTTTAGCACTGTCAATAGGTAAGTGCTAATTTTTTATGCGAAATTTTTTGCCCTCTCATTCATACGCGCGAACGCGTTAAATAATAAAGATGATATCTGTCTTTCGTAGGCGCCAAAGTCGACGATGAAAAAATCGTTTTTGGTGTTTTCGCGAAATAATTTTTCGACTTCGTAATTAATTTCTTTCACCATCTTCTCCGCGCAGACGTCGCAGATCTGTTGGTAGCGGCTCATGTCAAAACCCCAGCCGCTGATTAAGCCGGCTGTCTCTTTGAGGGTCTTGCAGAGTTTTTCCCTTAAAGCGGTCATCTTAAACTTCCCTTTGAACTGGGAAGAATAAGGGTCAAGACCATCGGATATGAGTTTTGAGAAATAAGAAAGAACTTCGGTTTCGGTGTTTTGGTAAATATTGTTATTCATAAGTGCCTCCACTTCTCATATAGAGACATTTATGAAAATGTTCACAAAAAAAAGGACCGAAGGTTCGGTCCTAGATTTTGTTATCTGTTCCTTACTTAGCAAGGAAGGCTTTGACACCGATGAAGAGTTCGGTTCCAGCGGCAAGGAGAGAAGCAATCGCAGTAGCGATGAATCCCCAAGCAAGGGTGAGTTGGAACTGAGGAGCTTCGACCATGACTGGGGCAAGGAAGACTAAGATGCCGGCGACGGCCATGCAGAGGCCACCGACGATCGAAAGGAATCCGCCGAACTTTCCGCCATACCATCCAAAGGCAACTCCGAGAAGCTCGAAGAAAGCGCCAACGATGAAGAGAACGAACATGGCAACAAGTCCGCCAGTCGCGCTGATGGTGAATGGGGCAGCTGGGTTGGTGAAGACAAAGTCATAACCGCGAACGAACTCATCCGCGCCAGCCTGGACACCAGGGGCAATTGGGAAGAGGAATGCGCAAAGGGTGAAGATAAGGGCAACGATGCCAAGTAATCCACCTAAATTTGAAGTCTTTTTCATATAGTTAGTCCTTTACTAGAAACGAGTTAATCTTACTAGCCTTGCAATCGTTGTTCAAGGCTTCGTAATTGTTAAACAATTATTTCAGGCCGTTTCTAATCTCTTTGAGCTTGGTTTGAAGCTCTTTTAATCCGAGGTTAAGCTCACTGGCTTCACCTGGTTTAAGATGACGAACCCTTTCGATCTGGGCCTCGATGGCTTTGGCCGCCAAGACCTTCGAATAGTTAGGGTTGTTGATGTTGGCGTTAAGAATCTGATCTTGCTTTTGAGTCTCGGCAAAACCGGAACTATGGCTGACAGGTTTCTTAGGCGCTTCCTTTTTAGCAGCTGGCTTCTTAGCAGGCGCTGGCTTTTTGGTTTCGGCCGGTTTCGCTTTAGGGGCAACCTTAGGGGCTGGTTTTGCTTTTGGCTCCGCTTTTGGTTTTGGAGCGGCAACAGGTTTAGGTTTCAAAGAAGCGTAGAAGTCGTTGTTCTTCTTTTCGAAGACAATGGTCGCTCCCTTGATTTTGTATTCCTTGAGCGTGTCGTGCTTAAGCTCGGACACCTCTTTGTCGACCGCTTTAAGGTCTTTGGTGGTGACATCGTATTCACCATGGACCATAGCGACATACGCAACGTCTGGGTCTCTGAAGATCCAACCGTTATACTGGCCAAGCTTCTGAAGCGCGAAGCTTGGGGTCCTTCCGATTCCGTAAAAGATCTTCGGGGCTTCGGCCTTTGGTTTTTCAGGGGCCTTTGGAGCAGGAGCGGCTGGCTTGGCTTTTGGAGCTGGGGCTAAACGCTTCTTCTCCTCAAGAAGTTTCTCTTCTGGGTAACGGAGTTTGAGATTTGCTTTCTCGGCAGGCTTCATGGCCTTAAGAAGAGAAAGCTGTTTGTCGATATCCTCAATCTTCCTTTGGGTTGGGTAATTAGGATTGCTGAGATTCGCGGAAAGAGCGGAATCTGCTAAAACCACAGGGGATTTGTCAGTAGTTTTTGGTTTTTCAGGGGCTTTTTGCTGGGCTTCCTGTTTGGTTTTGATTGGGGCTTTGTTGTTCGAAATTGGTCGAACGTTGTTTCTTGCTGGGGCGCGTTCTTGCGGCTTCTCACCGTAGTTCACCTCTAAATCACCAGTTCTACTGATACGGTAGACGTTGATGATTCTTCCCTTCTGGGATTCGAGGCTATTGAGACCACGGATGTCGTTTGTAAGTTTCTTGTCTTGGGTGATGATGAGAATCTTCTCGGCGATTCTCAGATCGGTGACCTTGGCAAAGATTGCTCTATCCGCAAAACCGTCTTTGTGGGTTGGTTTTGTGATCTCAATGGTTTTGCCGTGGCGTTTATTGTCTTGCAGGATCTTAAGGGCGAGTTTTGCTTCTACTAACTTATCGCCTTCCTTGCTCTTCGAATGCTTTTTGAGTTCTTCCATGCATTCGCCAAGAACAATAACTTTCAAACCGTCTTTCCAATATTCACGGGATTTGACTAAGCAATCCATGAACAAAGGGAACGAGTCTTCCATCAAGGAACAAGTATCCATGAACACTTTGTCGAAATTATTCAAAAATTTCGCAAGGTTCGAGGACTTGATTTCCTCGCTGTACATTAAAAGTACCTCCTTATGAGTTAATTCTACTATATTTAGAACCTATTGGTTCCTAGAGTTTTCTAAGCGATGAAAAGGGCGGCTGCGCCGACAACGCCGGCATCGCTGCCAAGGGCAGAGACGAGAACTCTGACTTCAGGGGTTCTCTTGAAGCCATAGTCTTTGGCCGCGAGTTTCTTCTCGACGGCGTCGGTTAAGTATTTGCGCTGATTGGAAAGGCCACCGCTTAAGATGACGGCCTCTGGGCGGAAGATGTTGCAGAAGTTGATGATGCCTAAGGTGAGATATTCCTCATAATCATCGACGACTTTCAAAGCGGTCTTGTCGCCTTTTTTGGCGCATTCGAATGAAGTGCGGCCATCAACTTTCTTGATGTCGCCTTTGACGAAGTCCCACATCTTGGAATCTTTGTCTTTCTTCATGGCCTTCTTGGTATCGTTGATCAAAGCGGTGACGGAAGCATAAGCTTCGAGGCATCCTTTGAGTCCGCAGGTGCACTGACGTCCGCCTCTTTCGATGACCATATGGCCAAGCTCGGTTCCTTTGCCTTCGTTGCCTTCGTAGAGTTTTCCATCAAGGAAAAGCCCACCGCCGACACCGGTTCCAAGGGTGAGGAGGACAAGGTTGTTATACTGTTTGCCAACGCCGAATTTGGCTTCACCAAGCATGGCAGCGTTAGCGTCGTTAGTGACTTTGGTTGGGAGGCCTGTGGCCTGACGGATCATCTCAGCGACTGGGGCGTTGTTCCAGCCAAGGTTTCCAGAGAAGCAGCAGATACCGCTTCTGCTATTGATTGAGCCTGGGCAGCCAATGCCGATTCCGCCGACTTCAAAACCTTCGGCCTGGACGGCTTTCACGTTGGCGTTGATCAATTCGCCAAGTTTGCTGAGAGTTTCTTCTTGTCTAGCACCCTTGATGAATTTCATCGTGAAAGGGTGGCTAATTGTTCCTTCTTCGTTAACGAACGCGCACTTAATGGACGTTCCACCGATATCAATTCCTAAATATAGCATGCTGGTATTTTGCCTCATTTATTCCAAAGAATAAAGGATATTGCTTTTTAGAGCTCCTCGACTGTGTCGGCTAAGGGTTTTCTGTCTGAGTGTCTTGGGGATGGGGCTGAGGCTTCGCTTGGATAGCCGATAGCGAGCATCATAGCTGGCTTGATGTTCTCAGGAAGCTCAAAGGATTCTGCGACTGCTTTCGAGTTGAACCCTCTGATCCAAAGGGTGTGGATACCAAGGCTTTCTGCTTCAAACATCATCGATGTTAAGACGGAGCTGGCGTCTTGTTCGCCAGAGTTATATCCCTCTTCACGGGCGTTCTTCCAAACGACATTCATGTCGTAGCAGACAAGGAGAACGATAGGGGCTTCATAGGTATGGGTGAGTTTGGCCGCTTTCCAAAGAGCGTCGCT
>CAMKAQ010000072.1 GCA_946410525.1 uncultured Caryophanales bacterium
TAGCGGCACCAGGAGCGTAAATGGAAACAGAGTCGCCATAGTTAGAATAATGCCACTTATTTCCTTGCTCATCTATCGCCCCGACACCTATGCAGTTTGAAAGGTTTGTAAGGCAAGATTGATCTAAAGCATCGAGGTTTGTTGTCTCGTTGCCAGCTGACCATACATGTAGGCCTGGGAAATTTGAAATGGCTGCACGAATTCCAGAAGACCAAAAATTTCCATAACCACCAGTGCTTTGATTGAGAACGGAAATCTGTGAAGTTGTGCCCCATAAACCCGTTGCATAGTTAATTGCACTCGCAATGTCAGAATAGAACATCTGAGGTGTCCCATTGCTATCGAAAAACTGGCTTAGGACTTGAAGAGGACAAATTTTAACTCGAGGGGCAACCCCAACGATTCCTTCTTCGTCGTTGTTAGCGCAGGCGGACACGATACCTGCCACGTGCGTTCCATGATTACTAACTCCATCGTTTGTTGTGCCATTATTGTTATAAAAATCCCACCCAGGAACGATGTTTTCGTTTAAATCTATGTGGTCATATATGCCAGTATCGATGATACCAACAGTGACAATCCTTTCGTCTCCTGTTGTCACATTCCATGCAGCAGGAGCATTAATTCCGTAAGCGCCATGAAGCCCCCACTGCTCATTGTATCTTGTGTCAGAAGGGGTTAAGGATGCGGCGCTGCAATAATAGTCAGGAGTAGCAGACAAAACCTCATCGACACCGTTGAGTTTTGCACACACGTCCATAACCTTTCTCTTAGAGCCGTTGGTTAATGTCAAACAATAAACCTGATGGAACTGATGTTCGCGGTAATACTTTTTCAGCGAATTGTTCAATGTAACTTTTGAGATATCTCGGCAGCAAGAATAATCGATACCTTTTAAAATAGAGCCAACCACTTCACCCGAGAGTCCTTCTGGATTGCTGTTTCTAGACTTCAAAGTGACTAAGATTCGATCGTCAGAAAAAGGAGAATTTATATCGATTGGACAAGATTCCTTTTCTTCATCCTGGCAGACCGAGTTATCTACACAAGGCGTGTCCTCTACAACGGTTCCAAAAGAATCAGTTGGAACGTTGCCAGCAGTCATCATAACGGCAAGCGACAACAAAAGTGTTTTCATAAGCGTTTCCTCAAAACAACGAAACAACTATAAAAAAAAACGCCGAGGAAATGTCAAATCCCCAACGTTAATGAAAAGCCAGTTTTAACAGATAATGGCTATCTTTTTTTAATATCTTCTAGAACGGTTTCCAATTTTGAGTAGCGCTTATACTCCTCTTTTTTCTTTTTCATCCCTTCAAATTCAGATAGAGCTTCCTTGGTCGTTTCGTTTGGTATATCCAGACGAATTTCAAAAGGTATTCTCTTTTCGCGAACGGACTGTTGCAAGAATAAGGAGATAGCCGTCGATAGGTCGAGACCAAACTCCGAGAACAACGCAACTGATTTCTCTTTTAGTGTCGGGTCGATAGAGATGTTCGTACTAACTTTTGCCATATTGATGCCCTAACCACAAGTTAACAGGTTATGCGCATATTACCAACATAGCAAGACAATAAGTTAATCCTAATTAAATAAATAAGAAAAACGAAAAGAATATAAACCGTAGCAAAACAAACTGAAAATATCGTAATAGCGCTTACATTTGAATATGAAAGCCCTTTCTTTTACAAAAATGAGCAAAAATTACTATTGACTTTTTTATTTTTTTCGCTTGTTGTGAAACCCTTATGAAAGCGCTTGCAAAGGTTATTTTCCTATAGTAAATTGAAGTCACAAATGAGGTGCATAAACCATGAGAATCTTTGATCTAAAAGGCGTTGTTTTAAGTTTGTCAACGCCGAGCATCAACAGCATGCTTAACTCAATCGAGATGTACAAAGGTAAAACATCTGGCGTTGACAAACTTGAGAAAGTCGAGCTTTTGCGTAACATTGCCCGAAGGTTTGGAGCAGTCTCCTCCTGTGCATTGGGCAATGTTTTTATTTCTACGCAGCAAGAGAAAGACTTATTCGTCCGTGGAAAGCCTGCCACGAACTTCCAGACCCATATGGTCCTTGGATACGCAGAGGCGCAAGACCTTATCGACAAGAACTACAAGTTCCAGCCAATGGACATGAAGTTCATGAGCGATCTCCACTACTACATGTATAAGGATTACAACCCAGAGCTAGGCGGCCATCTTAAGAAAGAACAGAACTACATCATGGAAGCCAAACTCGATGGCAAGTTCGACAGCATCTTCACCCCTGCTGCCCCAGAAGAAGCCTACCAGTTGCTTGATTCCTTAATCTATCAGTTCAACATGTGCGCGGAAGATGAAGAGGTCAATAAGCTCCTTCTTACCGCCGTCTTCCTCCTCGACTTCATGTGCATTCACCCATATCAGCACGCGAACGGAAGACTTTCGAGACTCCTTCTCCACTTCTGCTTAAAGAAGTTCGGATACAAGGTCGATGACTATTACGCGATCTCTTATCTCATCGAGAAACAGATGAGCGACTACATCGCCGTCTTCAAAGAATCGTCCGCAGGTTGGGAAGATGAGCAGAACAACTACGCTCCATATTGCGAATTCCTTGTCAAGACCATCCTCCAGGCCTATAGGAGACTCGAATACATCATCGAGATCAACGCTCTTGATATGAGCACTGAGGACAAAGTCCTTAAGATCGTTCAAGATAGCGCCACCCCAATTGGCAAACACGTCGTCAGAAATGCTTTATACGGCATTCAGAAAGAAACAGTCGACAAGTACCTCAGTAAGCTTGCAAGCGCTGGCAAGATCCAGCTTATACAGCGTGGCGACAGCGTCAAATACTTTAGGAACTAAGGAGAGAAACAATGGCATACGAAGTTAAGAATATCCGTAACATCGCTTTCCTTGGCCACCAAGGAAGCGGCAAGACCTCTCTCGTCGAGTCTCTCCTTTATATCGGAAAAGGCGTCCCTGAGAAAGGCGAAGTCGAAAAGAAGAACACCGTCTCTGACTATCTCCCAGAAGAGCAGAAGAGACAGCAATCCCTTCAGTGCGCGATCGCTCCACTCGAATACAAGAACTACAAGTTCAACTTCATCGACCTCCCAGGCAACGATGACTTCGTGAGTGAGATCATCGGCGTCACCCGCATCATCAAAGGCGCCGTCCTTGTCATCGACGCATCAGTCGGTGTCCAGGTCGGAACCGTCAAACACTGGCAAAGACTTAAGAGAAGAGGCATCCCAACCCTCATCTATCTCAATAAAATGGATAAGGAAGGCGTCGACTTCGAAGAAAGACTTGCCGAAATCAGAGAAAAACTCGGTCATACCGCTATCCCATTTGGCTATCCTTTAGGAAAAGAAAGCCACTTCGACGGCTTCATCAACTGTGTTGATATGAAGGCCCGCGTCTATAACGGCAAAGAATGCGTCGATGCGGAAATCTATGAAGACAAGATGGCCAAGGCCGAAGAGTTGCACGGCGCCGTCGTCGAAGAAGTCGCCAAGACCAACGACGAGATGCTTGAGAAATACTTCGCCGGTGAGACCTTCAGCACCGAAGAGATCCATGAATCCCTCCGTCAGTGCGTCCTTAAAGGCGAGCTCACCCCTGTCTTAGTCGGAAGTGCTTCCCTCAATATCGGCATCCAGACGATGCTTGATATGTTCATCGAATACCTCCCATCCCCATTCGACCTCAAACCAATCGAAGCCCAGGATGAGAAAGGTAACCCAGTTGAGAGAGCCACTGACCTTAAGGCCCCAATGTCCGCCTACATCTTCAAGACCCTTGTCGATGATTACCGTGGCGCCATCTCGCTTATCAAAGTGAATTCCGGCACCATCAAGATTGGAGACGACGTCTATATGAATGGCGAGACCCAGAAAGTCTCCTCTCTCTTCGCCGTCAAAGGCAAAGACCTCACCCCTGTTAATGAGATCAACGCTGGCGATATCGGCGCCATCACCAAACTCGATGATGCCAAATCGACCATGACCATCTGTGATCCAAAGAGCATCGTCATCTATAAGCCGGTCAAATATCCTTCCGCGGTTCTTTTCAAAGCCATCGAGCTTACGAACAAAGCCAACGAAGCAAAGCTTGGACCAGCCCTTCAGAAGATCCAGCTCGAAGATCCATGCGTCGAAGTCGTCCGTAACAACGAGACCAAACAGCTCCTTCTTGGTGGCGTTTCCTCCTCTCACGTCGACTTCGTCATCCAGAAGCTCAAAGACATCTACAAAGTCGAACTCAAGACCAGTCCGATGAAAGTCGTCTACCGTGAGTCCATCAAAGGCTCAGGCGAAGCTGAAGGAAGATACGTCAAACAATCTGGCGGAAGCGGCTTCTATGGCGTCGTAACGATGCGCTTCCAACCAGCCAAAGAGAATACCTTCGCTGAAGAAGTCTTCGGCGGCGCGGTTCCAAAGAACTACTTCCCTGCCGTTGAGAAAGGTTTCTTCGAAGCCCTTCAAAGCGGTCCGCTTGCTGGCTTCCCAGTCATTGGTGTCAAAGGTGTCCTTACCGATGGTAAGTACCATCCAGTAGACTCTAACGAACAAGCCTTCCGTATGGCCGCTATCCTTGCTTTCAAAGCCGCTTACGAAAAGTGCAAGCCGATCATTCTTGAGCCAATCATGAAGATCAAGGTCAACTGCGATCCTAAGTACACTGGCAACATCATCTCTGACCTCTCCACTAGACGTGCGAGAATCCAGGGCATGGAAGAAGAAGATGGCTCACAGGTCATCGAAGCCTACGTCCCAGAAGCGGAGATCGTCGACTACGCAACACAGCTTAAGTCCTTGACCCAGGCTAATGGCTACTTCAACCGTGAGTTCTATAACTACGAAGAAGTTCCTGAATACCTTAAAGACCAGGTCATCGCGGCAAACAAAATCACCGAATAAGGACGAACCTCCTTTGGAAAGAGGCCCCGTAAAAAGGGCCTCTTTTTAATATGTATTTTCCAAAATATATGGCAAATCCCGTTTATTTTATGGGATTATCTCGTAAACGTTATTGTAATAAGTCGTGACTCCGTTTATTTGGGATTCACCGCCGAAGACATATATCTTCTCGTTTATCGTAACCGCAGACATGTGCGATAAAGCATGCGGGAGCCTGATATAGGAATCGCTATAGGAGTCTTGTTCGACGTCATAGCAACCGATGACGTCCTTATCGATTCTTCTATGGTCGATGTCGTCAGTGTAGTCGGTTCCGCCTATCGTATAGACCCTTCCTTGGTAATTGACCGCGGTTCCATAGTCTAAGGATGTCGTTATGTTAGCGTTCATCCTTGAGGCGTTGGTCCCACCGAATTCAAGGGAATAGATTCCTCCATTGATGACGTCTTTCCTGCCAAAGAGGAAAACGTAGTCTTCGGTTGAAACCATTGTCGAGCCAGCTGAACGGTCAGTGTTCATTCCCGTATCGACGATGGTGTTATTCGTTGTGTCAAAAGCCTCAACGCTGGAATTGTCGGTTCCACCATAACCACCGGTGACGTAGATGGTCGTGCCAATCGCGACTGCGCGAGGAGAACATCTTCCAGTTCTCATAGTGACACCGGTATTCGTAACGGTGCCTGAAGCTGGGTTATAGACATAGATGGTATT
>CAMKAQ010000073.1 GCA_946410525.1 uncultured Caryophanales bacterium
AAGGTCATCTCCTCTGAGATCGCCGAATACGATATCTTGAGTGTCGTTATCCTTGCCCTTGCTATCGTCCTTAAATTTGTCCAATCCTATGTGAACCGTTCAATCGGAAAGATCATCAACTCCCCTGCCCTTAAGGCCACCGCTCTTGACTCTCTTCTCGATTGCCTTGTCACTGGTGTCGTTCTTGTCTGCGCCCTTCTCACCTGGGCCTTTAACTGGAGCTTCCTTGATGGTTACTTCGGCATGGCAGTCGCCATCTTCGTCTTTATTAGCGGAGTCCGTTCCCTCTTAGAATCCTTCTCCCCTCTTATTGGCGAAGCCAACGATGAAGACCTTGTTGAGAAGATCACCGCTATCGTTAACTCAAACGATAAGGTCCTTGGCATCCACGACATGATCTACCACTCCTATGGCCCAACCAAATCATTCGTCTCCTTCCATATCGAAGTTAACGCCAAGTTGTCTCTTGAAGAGTCTCACGATGTTGCAGACACGATCGAAGAGAAAATCAGAGCCGAGCTTAAAGTCGAAGCGAACATCCACGTTGACCCAGTTGACCTTGATGACCCAGAGATCGTTGAGGCAAGAGACACCATCAACGAGGTCATCAAACAATATGACCCCGAAGGAAATTGCCACGACGTCAGAATCGTTAGGGGCACCAAAGCGAAAACACTCCGCTTCGACATCCTTGTCCTTACGCGCGATAAAAAGGAACAAGCCAAGATCACCAAGGCGATCAAAGACGAGTTCGAGAAGAAGGGTCATCAATACGTCTATAAGATCAATATCGATCATCCTTTCTGAAGAAAGACAAAAGAAAAGGGAGCCAATTATGGCTCCCTGTTTTTTGTTCTATCGATTAGAGATAGTACTTGTTGAGAACGGCTAAGGTCTTCTCGTCGAGTTCGTAGACGAGTGGTTTGCCGGTTGGGATCTCAACGGAGATGATCTGAGCTGGGGTGAGGTGCTCAAGTTCCATGACAAGAGCTCTTAAGCTGTTGCCGTGGGCGGCGATAAGAACTTTGCGGCCAGCTTTGATGGCTGGAGCGATTTCCTTATCGAAGTATGGCTTAACACGGTTGGCGGTGTCGATTAAGCATTCGGTAAGTGGGCAATCTTCGATTGTCATCTCGCCTTTGGCAATAAGATCCTGATAGGTCTTCTGGTTGCCTGGCCATCTCTCATCGCTCTTCTCGAGGACGAGCGGTGGAACATCGGCGCTTCTACGCCAGATGTGGACTTGCTCATCGCCCCATTTGGCAGCGGATTCGGCTTTGTTGAGGCCTTGGAGAGCGCCATAGTGACGCTCATTGAGACGCCAGGTGTAGTGCTTTTCGATGGACTCTTCGCCAAGTTCTTTGAGAACGCGGTCCATGGTGTGGTTGGCTCTCTTGAGGACGCTGCTGAAGGCCATATCGAAGCTGTAGCCTTTCTCTTTGAGAAGTTTGCCAGCTTCAGTGGCTTCTTTTTCGCCGTTTGGGGATAATTCAACATCGGTCCATCCGGTGAACTTGTTTTCAAGGTTCCATTCGGACTGCCCGTGTCTGATTAAGACTAATTTGACCATTTTAAAATCCTTCCTTTGGATAACGGATAGATTATAGGGCCAAAAGGGCCTATTTCCAACACCTTTGCTCTAAGAGCAAGGAAAATGTTAAGCCTCAACTACAGGCGCTTTCTCACTTTTCTTTGAACCAAGTTCAGTGAGCATCGGACAAAGCACCATCAGGTAATAGACAACGCCAGTAAGGTTAGGGAAAGTGAAATCCCCTGCTTCTGTGGCTGTTCTAGCAAGCAAGACAACCAAGGTCAAAAGGGTGACGCCTGCAAACGCGGATTTATGTTTGAATAAGAGTCCATCATTGAAGAAGGCGTATGCCCATAATGCGGCGGAGAAGACAAAACCAGGGATGCCAAACTGAAGGAGATCAACAGCAAAGGCAACGTCCATGGCAACGTATCCACCAAAGTATCCGTACAAACCATGTTGCCAGTTCATGTAACCAAAACCGAAGAAAGAAGTTATGCCGCTTGTCGACAAGGATTCTTTTGCCTGATTGAAGCAATTGATTCTACTGTCGAAAGAGTGACCGTTCATGCTCGGGAGATCGTCGACAAGATATTCGAAGAAGGTGTGAGGCAACCTCATGAATGAGCCTTCTTCAAATGGGGTGAAAGCGATGATAAGGAACGTGCCTGCTCCAGCTATCATGAGAGCGAAGAAAACGAGAGCCCTTATTGGATGTTTGTTGACGATTAAGATGGTTCTCCAAACAACAAAGACGGAGAAGAAAGCAAACGACATGATGATAGATGTTTTGCTGAGGGTGAAAAGAGTGTTAAAGAAGAAGAAAAAGAACAAAATCCAATGCAAAACCCAATTATTTTTGATGATTAGATATGCTTCGGAGATCATCGCGATGACTAAGATGAACGCATAAACGTTTCTGTTGTTGGTGAAGCTTTGTGGGACATCATATGGATGCGGTTCCGTGAAAAGCCTCCAATAGACATTACCTTCGGCGATGTAACTATATATCGTTCCAAATAAACCAACTGCGATCGCAATGACGAAGAACAAGTTGTAGTAGTTCCTGTCTTTGATCACCTGAGGGATGATGGCGACGAAAAGATAAATGGACACGAAGACCATGATAGTCGCGGCCAAGTATTGAAATACTTTACCCGCTGAAAGCTGATACACGACGACACCATCTTTGATGACACCAGGGAAGACGAACAGAGTAAGCGAAGCGAAGACCAGGAAGACGGCCCCAACTATCATGAGAGGCCACTTCTGCTTCACCTTGAAATACTTGATGGCGAAGAACATGAAAAACGCATCGAACAAAAGTAGCACAACCGTAAAGATTACAAACCAGACGTCAAATGGAAGGAACGGAAGCAAGAATCCAGCTTCTTCCGTTGCTGCCTCTACTTTGAAGTCCATTGCCTCGAAATAAAGGTATGTGAAAAGAGAGAAGGTGAGAACTAAGAACCACGCCACAAAATGACGCGGCTTCCTTTCACGGAGACCAAAATAATCGAGGACTTTATTAAGCATTAGGCGAGTAAGAATTTGGAGATGAGATACCAAACTTCTTCTTTTCCGTTTTCGTTATGGATTTCGTGACGCATGTGGTCAAACATCTTGAGTTTGGCGTTAGTGACGCCGAGCTTCTTGTACATCCAGAGGAGCTCACGTGGGCCTTTGCCGAATCTGCCGACTGGATCTTCTTCGCCAGAGATGATGAGAATCTTCTCATCCTTGCTGACTTTCTTGATTTCCTTGCTGTCGGTGATGGCCTTTAAGCCTCTGAGGAATTCTTTCCAGAATCCGCCAGTGGTTGGAGCGCCACAATATGGATCGGCGATGTATTTCTGAACGTTCTCTTCGTTGTAGGAGAGCCAATCTTTTGGAGTCTTGGCGTCTTTGACAGCTTTGCTGTAAGCGTCAGTTCCGGAAGCGGAGAGAATCTTGTTTGGCTTATCGAAGTTGCCTTTGTTGACGAGCATGGAGGCAAGCATGTAGCCGAAGAAGGCTTTCATTCTTGGCATCTTGTCGGAGCCACAAAGGATGGCTTTGCTAACGGTATTTGGGAAGAGCTGGAGATAACGCTGAGTCATGAAGGAGCCCATGGAGTGGCCCATGATGCAGGTTGGGAGGTTGTTGGCTTTCTTAACTTCCTCAATCTTGATGTTCGCAGCGGTGACGTTGTCATCGAAAGCGCCTTCGTACCACTTCTCCTGGTCTTCGACCTTCTCAGCATTGAGACCCTGAGCGACAGCGTCTAAGACATAGACGTTGATGCCTTTCTCGTTCAAATACTTGGCGAGTTCTTCGTAGCGGCCTGAGTGTTCGCCCATTCCGGTTAAAAGAACAAGGTTCATTTTTGCTTGTTCAGTTTCGAAAATAAGACCTTTTTGAGTTCTGCCGTTTGGCAGGGTGACAGTGAAAACGTTTTCCATAAAACAATCCTCTCGAGTTAAGCAAATTCTACAACATAATTGCTACTCATGTGTATGAAAAAAGGCACTGAATTTTGTCAGTGCCTTATAGGAGTTTGTTTATTCGATGCCGTTAGGGTTTTTCTTTTGGAAATTGTAGGCGTCTTTGCAAGCGTCTTTGATGGTGAGGGTGGCTTTCCAACCAAGCTCGTTCCACGCTTTGTCGACGTTTGCGAAGTTCTCGTCGATGTCGCCAGGACGGCGAGGCATGATCTGGTATGGGATCTTGATGCCGTTAGCCTCTTCGAAGGCGTGGACAAGCTCGAGGACCGAGGTGCCTTTGCCAGTTCCGAGGTTATAGACGACAAGGCCTGGGTTGCTCTCTAAACGCTTGAGGGCAGCGACATGGCCTTTGGCCAAGTCGACGACGTGGATGTAATCCCTGACACCGGTTCCGTCGACGGTCTTGTAATCGTCTCCGAAGACGCGGAGGAACGGGAGTTTGCCAATCGCGACCTGAGTAACGTATGGCATGAGGTTGTTTGGGAGGCCGTTTGGATCTTCGCCAAGAAGGCCAGATGGGTGTCCGCCGATTGGGTTGAAGTATCTAAGCAGGCAGACGTTGAGGTCCTTGTTTGCTTTGGCGGTATCCTCAAGGATTCTCTCGATCATGACCTTGGTCTCGCCATATGGGTTGGTGGCGCTGCCGACTGGGTCGGTTTCATAAAGTGGAACCCTTTTTGGCACGCCATAGACTGTGGCGGATGAAGAAAAGATGAAATTGTGGACGCCTTTCTCTTTCATGATGGCCAAGACGTTGAGGGCGCTGCCGAGGTTGTTCTGATAGTATTCGACAGGTTTGACGGTGGATTCCCCTACCGCTTTATATCCAGCGAAATGGATAACCGCGTCGATGTGATTTTCTTCAAAAACCCTTACAGTTTCCACATATTTTGTGCAATCAACCTCATAGAACTTAGGTCTGACATGGGTGATTGTCTCAATGCGGTCAAGGACTGCGAGCTTGGAATTATAGAGGTTATCAAGGACGATTGGTTCGTAGCCGCTTTCGATGAGTTCGATGACGGTTTCGCTGCCAATGAATCCAAGTCCTCCAGTGACTAAGATGGTCTTCATTTCTTTTCCTCTTTGGATTGTTTCTTCTTCTCTTTTAGGAGAGCTTCTTTGGCTTCGCTGATCTTCTCCGCTTCGTGCTTGGAAGCTTTGGCGGAATGCTTTTCTACTTTGTGATGCTTCTTCTGCTCAATCGAAATCGCGTGGTCTGAATGCTGGATAGCATTAAGGAAGACTTCAGCGATAATGCGGTTGACGGAAGATTGAATGGACATCCTTAAAGCGATGAGGCCAAGGGAGTCAACGAGATGCTGCTCAGCTTGCTCAGGGTCGGTCTCTTTGTTCTTCTCGTATTCTTTTGCGAAGCGGTCAACTCTTTGCTTGGCAAGAGCGATGGTGTTCTTCGCTATGCTCGTGGACATGAGACGGAAGAAGGTATAAAGAACGGACTTATCGGTGCTGACATCATTGTCGAGAGCAATAAGGTTGGAAAGCTCTGACATAGTCAGAGAGTTCTTCAAAGAACAGATGGCTAAGAGATAGCCAAGGTGAACTTCGTTGTATTTCTTTCTCTCTGGTTCTTTGATGATCT
>CAMKAQ010000074.1 GCA_946410525.1 uncultured Caryophanales bacterium
TAGGGCGACTCTTTCTCTTTCTGGGTAGAACTCATATCTCACGAAGATGTCATTCGCCCCAAAGTTATTGAGGTAGTCAGGGTAGAGGATTGATTTCTCACCATAACGGAAGACGGAATGGAGGAACCTTTTGCCATCCGCAGGGATATAAGAATCCATGCATTTAGAAAGGAATAAGTCCTTTTCTTTGATGAGAGAGGTCAATCTTGAGAAAACCTCATCAGGGATATCTCTCAATTCTTTCCTTCCCTCAAAGGATTTGGAAGCGAGCCGTCTTCTTTCGATCTCGAGGGTCTTCTTCTCTAAATCAAAGGAATAGCAAACGGATTCCCTCTCATAGGGATTGTCGTAGAAGGATGGGCCTGGGATTCGTAGATAGAATTTGCTTTCCATGGTCGTAATTGTATCCATCTTCTTGCCCATAATCAAATTCACTACGCTTGCCTCTAGGCAAAAGAGAGGCTACTATGAATCCGCAATGAATATCTACGACTCATTCAAAGACAACGAATTCATCAAGGTCCTTGGTGACAAGCCTAGGCCATGCCGCTTCACCTCAAAGAGCGACCTTCAGAAAGCCCCAATCGGCGAAAACACGAAGTTTTTGTATTACATCTATAAAGACGAAGCCGGCTATCACAGTGACTGGGCTTGGTCAGATAATCCTGCCGACCTCGCTGAATTCCTTCTCGATTATCTAGTCGCGAAAGCCATGGTCAAAGAGGTCGACGTTGACGATAAGAATAGCGATGGCCTTGAAACACATTGCCTTCAGGAATCCTTGCTTCTTGTTTTGGTCGACGCGATCAAAAACAGAACCATCGACCCAAAATACTGGGGCGATTTCAATACTGCTCTTGCCGAATTCCTTAACGCTTCCGACAAAGGGGAGGACCTTAACCTCGCCTCTCAGAACCTTATGGATTTCACGTCCGGCCTCTTCTATTCCCTTACCTGGAATTTCTTCGATGGGCTAGACGAGACAAAGGCCGCGCTTAAGAGCCACAACATCAATATTCAAAACGACAATATTACGGATAGTCTTCTCTCGGATAAATCAATATAATTAGGCTCATGAGGAAGAATAAAGCCCTTTTCGCCATCCTTGGAACCAGTGCGCTCCTCTTTTCTTGCGCAGTCAGGCTTAGCAGAGATGAGGCGACAGAGCTTCTCGACAGAATCGTCCTCCGTGTCGCGGAAGGTGATTTTGAAGTCCCTGAAACATATAGCTATTCTTCCCATTCGGTTTACTCGACCGAGCATGAACAAGACATCAATTACTCATACGCGAAGACTTCGAAATACCATTACATGCACTGTAAGACCGTGACCAAACTTGGCAATAAGGATGTCAGTGATAGCAATGGCACATATAAAGCGAGCGAGACCGAGACTGTCGATGAGTATTACTATCTCGATCCAGCGGCGGTGGAGAAAACCTTCATCACTTATATCGCTAGAGAAGTGGACACCGTCCCAGAAGGCACTCAGAGCATTCCAAAAGGCCACACCAAGACGATTGTCTCTTTCCAGGAAGTGATAGGGGATGACGCTCTATCTTCTTGGGAGGCCAAGATGAACGACATCAACGGAGACCGCTATAGCAAACATATCTCAACAGTTGCCCAAGAATGCGACGAATTCCTGAAATCGCTATATGGCAAAAACAACGTCTACGTCAAAGAATCGAAATACGAGTCCCTTGGCGAAGGAAACCTTGATATGTTTGTCACCACCTATGGCGATGGCAAAGAGGAATCGATCACAGCCAGCTTCGATGAGTATTTGGTCAAACGCTACGACGTCAGAACCGAATCAGTCATCAAGACTTCGACCTATAACTGGAACAACGCCAAATACATCTACCCAGACCTCGCTGCGGCCCGTTTGGAAATAGACGCTTCAAACTCCAGAACAATTGCTCAACTTTCCTAATGCGTTATTAAAACGTTTGTAGTATAGTACTTCTTGCGAGTTGGAGGCGTACCCAAGAGGCCGAAGGGGACGGTTTGCTAAACCGTTAGACGGGGATTCCCGTGCTCGAGTTCAAATCTCGACGCCTCCGCCACTCATCAAAATCAGCCGTTCCATGTGGACGGTTTTTTATTTTGTAAAGGATTTGTAAAAGTCCAGCGCACGCACGCTTGCCTGCGCGCCTATCTTTCTTTTATTTATAAATAAATAAAGCACAAGATCTTCCAAAAGATATGCCTATTTCATGACACAACATTGTCAAGTTTGGAATATGCGCAGATAACATAAATTGTCTTTAGATAGAAGAAAGCACCTGTCTATGGGCTTTCGAATAAAATAATGGAGGAAACATGAAAGTTTCAAAGATCCTTTTAGCCTCTGCTATGCTCGCTGGCATGATGCTCGCTAGCTGTGGGGGAGGCGAAAACACACCAGCCGAATCCGGCCAGTCCGCAGCCCCATCTTCAAAGAGTGTCGCTCCTAGGTCCTCTGGTCCAAAAGATTCCGTGACCACGACTTACACCTATGACGATACGAACGCCAAGAAGACCTACACCTTACTTGAAGGCGCTACTCTTGACGGCATCGTCGTTAAGGAAAAGAAAGAACACACCATCAACACTTCCGCCAACAGCGAGACCGACGTCACTAGCAAGTGCAAAGCCGCGTTCAACGCCGATGGCACCAAGGTCATCGTCACCCTCCCAGACAAGAGCACCAAAGAGATTACCATCACTCTTGATACCGCTGCCGCCAAGAACACCGTCCATGGCGATGAAGGTTTAACCATCGTTCTCAGCAGCCGTACTCAGGCTACCGTCACCAAGGGCGACAAGACCGCAACGTTTGCGATCACCCAGAGCTTAACCGGCAAGATCCTCGGCTTCACAAGAGGCGCCAAAGCCACCGGTGATGATGAGGCCTATACCGCCGTCCCAGAGAAGTGCAACATCACTTACAACGCAACCGCTCAGCAATACGAAATCGCCAAAGCCACCAAGTGGGTCTCAACCGAGACCTGGAACAACTCCCAGGACGATGGAACCTACGTTACCGTTTGGCTTAGCGGTGACGAGACCCGCGCTGTCATTCTCTGGCAGTGGTCCTATGAGACTGAAGCTCAGAATAGACAAGACGCCATGCTCGTTGACTGCACCGTCGCCGATGGCGAGGCTGGTGCTAAGAGCATCACCATGGTCGACATCGCCCACGTCGAAGGCGCTCAGACCTCTGGTCAGTACAACATCTACGCCGCCGAAGATCGTATCGGTGGCGCCCTCAACGATCCTATCGATCAGTGCCACTGGCTCATCAGCAATGGCGGTGCTACCCACACCATCATCGAGCCAACCACCGAGATGCCAGGTAACGATTGGGGAACCGACCTTCTCGCTTTCCTTTGATTCTGAAGCGAATTAGTCAAAAAACCCTAGGGGACGGGCAACCGCCCCCTTTTCTTTTTGCAAATGCACAAAATAATTTCATTTTTAGTGAAAGAGATATTTTGAACTTTTTGTAGCAAGATTGTCGTATGCGGTGGAACAACCAAAATCCTCGGCAAAAATTAATTATTTTGTGAAAATGTCGAAGATTTTGGTCGATAAGATTTTCTCATTTTTGCATTAAATAATTATTTAATAATAGGAAGGCATGCGAAATATATCGTCCAAAAATCACAAGATTGTCATGCTTGGGGTAAGCGCTTCCAAAATAGAATACTCTCGAAACCGGTCAAGTACGCGTGCTTTTGCATGTATTCTTGTACCCTCATGCGCCCTGATTGGCGGCCCGTAAAAAAGCGCATGCGACAAATTAACGGACCGAGAAAGAAAGAAAGCAAGAACAATGAAAAAATTGAAATTGTTAGGTGTTCTCGGTGTCTCCGCATTGATGATGATCGGTGCTGCTGCAACCGCTGGAACATCCGTCGACAAAATGATCGACCCATTTGTTGGCGAGCATCAGGGCAAGTTCTACAGCGAGTATTTAACCAAGAATGACCTCATCAAGGCCGGTTCCGCTTGCAACTTAGAGATTGCCAGAGAAGGTATGGTCCTTCTCAAGAACAAAGAAGGAATGCTTCCTCTCAAAGATGTGACAAAGGTTTCCATCTTTGGCAAGAACAGCAACAGCAACAAATGGCTCCGCGGTGGTGGCGGATCCGGTCAAGGCCGTATCAACGGCGAGACTGGCGTCGACATCGAGCAGTCCCTCACCAAGGTTGGCATGGAAATCAACCCAACCCTCAAGTCGTTCTACAGCAGCAACGCTTCCGGCTCTGGCCGTGAAGGTACCACCCGTTATGACGGCGTCTGTGACTTAGCCGTTGGCGAAACCCCAGTTGCAAGTTACACCGATGCCGTAAAAGCCAGCTTCGACGAGTACAATGACGCCGCTATTGTCGTCATCGTCCGTTCTGGCTCCGAAGGTACTGACCTTAAGGCCATGGATGCCCGTGACACTAAGAGCAGCGCCCCATCTGATAAGCACTTCCTCGAACTATCCGACAACGAAGAAGACATGCTTGCGATGGTCAAAGAAAAATTCGACAAGATCATCATCCTTCTCAACTCCGGCAACGCCTTCCAGTGCGACCAGTTTGAGAACGACGACAAGATCGGTGCCGTCCTCTGGATGGGTACCCCAGGTGCCGTTGGCGCCCAGGCCATCGGTGAAATCCTCACCGGTGCCGTCAACCCAAGCGGACACACCGTCGATACTTGGACCCGTGATCACAAGAAGAACCCAACCTTCCAGAACTTCGCTGATAACTCCCAGACCTTCACCGATGAGGCTGGCAATCTCTATCGCGATTCCAACGGCGAACCAATTCCAAACCACACGATGATCAACCTCGATGGAACTCCAACCAGCACCTGCACCGAGGCTCGTTGGGTTGACGAAGATCATAAGGTTCCAAACCGTGGTCTCAACGGCTGCTACGTCGCTGCCTACAACAACTACGAAGAAGGCATCTACGTCGACTACCGTTACTACGAAACCCGCTATGCCGACATGGCCAAAGAAAACAAGGCCGCTGCCGATGCATGGTATGCCGGTGAAGAAGGCGTTATCTACCCATTCGGTTATGGCTTAAGCTACACCACCTTCTCCCAGGAAATCACCAGCTTCGATCCAACTGAGGGCACCGTCCTCACTGGCAACAAGAAGCTCGTCAATATGGAAGTCAAGGTTACCAACACCGGTAACGTCGCTGGCAAGGATGTCGTCCAGGTTTACTGGAAAGCTCCTTACACCAAAGGCGGAATCGAGAAGGCTGACCATATCCTTTGCGCCTATGGCAAGTCCAAGATGCTTGAACCAGGCGAGAGCGACACCGTCAAAGTTAGCTTCAACATCCAAGATGTTGCTGACTACGACTACTCCGACGCCAACAAGAATGGCTTCATGGGTTACGAACTTGATGAGGGTGAATATGAAGTTCTCCTTATGAAGAACGCCCACGAGCAGATCGCTTCCAAGAAACTCAACGTCAAGAAAGGTGGTATCCAGTACAAGTACGATCGTTATACCGGTACTGAGGTCAAGAACCAGTTCTCTGAC
>CAMKAQ010000075.1 GCA_946410525.1 uncultured Caryophanales bacterium
ATCCTTAAGAATCTCTCATACGCATATAAAGGTGAGTCTTTAGCGGTCAATGACCTTTCTTTGGATATCAAAGATGGGACGATGCTAGGGTTACTAGGTCCTTCAGGATGTGGCAAGACCACCCTCCTTAACCTCATCAGCGGTCTTTTAACCCCTGATTCAGGTGAGGTTTATTTCGGAAGCGAGAACGTTACCTCCCTTCCTCCAGAGAAAAGAGGGATTGGCTATGTTTTCCAAAACCACGCTCTCTACCCTCATATGAGTGTCTATGACAACATCAAATACCCTCTCCTCGCTCTCAAAGACAAAACCCTTACTGAGGAAGAGATGGACAAGAGAATTAAAGAGATTGCCTCCCTTGTTCAAATCGATTCTCTCCTAAAGAAGAAACCTAATGAGCTTTCTGGTGGCGAGATGCAAAGAGTGGCCATCGCCCGTGCTCTCGTGAAGAAACCTCACATCCTTCTTCTTGATGAGCCTCTTTCATCTTTAGATGCCTATTTAAGGAAGCAAACCGCCAAAGAGATCAGGAGGATCCAGCAAGAGACCAAGATCACGACCATCTTCGTGACCCATGACCAAAGGGAAGCCATGAGCATTTCCGATGAGGTCGCCATCATGAATAAAGGCGCTCTCATTCAGAAAGGAAAACCAGAAGAGGTCATGGAAAAGCCCTCCTCTGACTTTGTCAGGGAGTTTCTTCTCGTCGATAATTAATGTTGTTCTTGAACGATTTGGCCTATTGATATATCATTATTCGCGCTGGTCCCTTAGCTCAGTTGGTAGAGCAGCTGACTCTTAATCAGCGGGTCGCGGGTTCGAGTCCCTCAGGGATCACCAAAACGAAAGAATGCCTGTCTGCAGTTGCGGCAGGCTTTTTCTTTAGAAAACTGTCCAAATAGGGTAGGGGGACCCTTTCTCATATATTCGGTTTTTTCGCACGTACGCGTGTATCGCGTTATTTTGCTACAAAATGTAAAATTTCGGGTTTATTGAATAACCTTTAAGGTTAGTCAATCTTAAAAAATGTCAATTCAAGCAAATTAATTGTCTAACCATATTGAAAATACTTCGGAAAGGCTTTAACATTAATCAGGCATAATTCTGGTTACATATAGACTGGACCTTTTTATACCTGTTTTGCAAACTAGATTGAATTCTAATTATTGAAAGGAGCATTAATCTATGAAGCATTCAAAATTCTTAGGCGTATTGGCTGCAACCTTATGCTTGGGGTTAGGAGGATTAGCTTCCTGCACTCCACCTGAAGACCAACCAGCCGGTACTTCCGAGAAGCACGTTCACTCCGCTGCCGAAGGCGCTGAGTGGAAAAATGACGACAACAATCACTGGCACGAATGTGCTGCCGGCGATGGCGGAATTGTCGACAAGGCCAAACACACCTTTGACGAAACCAAAGCCAAGACCATTACTGAAGCAACCTGCACCGAAGCCGGTTCTGAAGAAGTGACTTGCACCGTTTGCGGTAAGACAGTCACCCGTACCGTCAAGGCTAAGGGCCACACCTATGAGAAAGAGAATGGCGAAGACAAGGTCACCTGGACCAAACAAGCCACCTGTGAAGAAGGCGGCGAAGGCACCAAAGAGTGCACCGTCTGCCACACCAAGACCCCTGTTACCAGCGATCCAAAAGGCCACACCTATGAGAAGGTCAAAGACGAAACTGGCGCAGACACCACCGAAGACAAGGTTATCTGGCTCAAAGAAGCCACCTGTGTCGATAGCGGACTTGGCTACAAAGTTTGCACCGAGTGCAACAAGGCCGAAGAAGTCATCGCTGATCCTCTTGGCCACGAATTCATCACCACTGATACCGCTGAGCCAGAAGAAGGCAAAGCTACCGTCAGAACTTACACCTGTAAGAATGGCTGTGGCAAGTCCTATTTAGGCTTCAAAGCCACCGAAGTTAGCACCTCTTGCAAATCTGGCTTAGTCGAAGAAACCGACTCCGCCACTGGCGAAAAGGGCTACAGATTCTGGGGCCGTCCAATCGGCAACGCCGTCGCTCTTGACGACAGCGGCACCGCTGACAGAGACAACCACGATCCTATCTTCGATAGAACCGTTCAAGGCGACTTATTCGAATACGTCTTCGATTTAAGTGAAGAACAGGCTGCTAAATTGTCTGATGTCAGACTCTTCTGCAACGCCAAAGCTGCCGACTACTTAAGCGGCAAAGACTTCTGGGCCTGCGATCCAAACGGCGAAGAATGGACTCCTGGCTTCTATATCGACGAAGCTCCAGAGCACTTAAATGAAGATGGCACTGGCAAACGTATCGATGACTACAGATACATCCTTTACGTCGATGATCAGGTTGTTTCCTTCGATCCAACCATGTCCGCTCCAGTCACTGGCGCCCAGACCAACCAGCCAAGAAAAGACTACATGATGCCATATGCCTTCCACTTACACGCTGGCACCAACAAGATCAGCTTACGTATGGCTGGTGGCTACAGATCAACCTTCTTCTCCTTCACCTTCAGAACTGTTGAAGAAGAGGAGCAGGGTGTTGTCTTACAGGCTCACCACTGGGGAGCTGACACCGCTATCGCTGCCGATACCACCAAAGGTACCGTCGCTGCCAAGAAAGCTACTGATTCCAGCACCAACGAAGTTAAGTACGAAATCAAACTTAGCGACTCCATGATGGCCGCAGATTCTTCCAACAAGAATGATCCAGCCGGCTACGTCAAGCTCAATGGCAACGGCCAGAGCCTCAGCTTCAAGTTCGAAACCGATGCCGCTCTCACTGGTAAGATCTACCAGCGTGGCGTTATGGATGGATGGAGCTCCAACAAGGGCAAACACCTCTTCTCCTCCAACGGTCAGGCTTCCGGCTCCGACAACTTAGAACTCAAAGTCAACAGCACTGCTATTGACCTCTCCTCCTACAAGGCCAAGAAGTTCGAAGATGTCATGGTTGAAGGCACTGCCACTGGTCTCTCTGCCAACACTCTCGTCGAGTGTGGCACTGTCAGCCTCGTTGCCGGCGTCAACGAAGTCAGCTACAAGAGATTAGGAAGCTACAACTTAGCTCTTACCGATATCGTCTTCATCGGAACTCCTGCTGCTGCTACCACTGCCGCCTAATAGTTCTCAAGTAACTAGAATTAACGGGTCCCGTAAAACGGACCCGTTTTTTTGTGCCTCCATTCTTCTTTCTAGAAAGAGGAATATTCGATAGAATATTTTTATGGCTGGAGTAGATGAATTCTCAAATAGTGAGATCAACCCTTCTTGCAAAGAAGAGATGAATAAAGACGTCCAGAAACTCGAATGGGCGAAGATTCATCTTTTTGGAGCGTATTCGAAAGCCGATTACACCAAAGTCGTCCATAGAATCGGTCTTGTTCTTCTTGGAGGAACCGGCATCGCCATCTTAACAAGCGCAGCCGCCATTTCGATGATGAACAAGATGGATGCGGTTAAGCCTACCTTTACCGGTGTCTACGATGGAAAAGTCGCAAAAGTAGAAGGAAACATCATCCATTATGACTTCGATGTCGAATACAAAGTGGACACGACCATCTATGTCGAACTGAGCCAGAAAAACAAAAAGGTCGCACAAGAGGAATACCTTCTCGTTTATGAGGAAGAAAAAGAAAACCATTATGAAATAGTAGGGGATTTCACTCTCGGAGGCGGCCACTATGATTTACGGATTTACGCCGACTACACATATGGGAAAACCCTTATGATCACCTATAGCGGATACATGGAGGAATAAGCAATGGCAGAAACAAAGAAACAGGTTTCAAAACCAAAGAAGAAAATGGACAAAGAATATCGCGATGAGCTCGCGAAGATCTTTTTGCGCACCGAAAAACGCACACCAAGGAACCTTGTCCCAAGGTGGAAGGATCTAACCGTCCAGAAGAAGATCTCGGTCGTATTATCTTGGGTTCTCTTCTTCGGCGCGGTCGCGATGATCGTCCTCGTCAACTTAGCCCACACATCATGGCCAACCTCTTGGCTTAGCTATGTCGACAAGATCGGTGAGAATGGATATGAGCAGGGCGGAGAAGCTTGGTTCAAAGTCATCCAATGCCTCTACATGTTCTTCTTCATCTATGGCATCAGCAAACTTGTGAGAACCATCCTCTCTCTTGTCTTCATGAAGGCAAATAACAAAACAGTCACTATCGTGAGGTTCATCAACAGCACAATCAGGTATTTGGCTGCCTTCGTCGTCTTATTCGCTATATTAGCCGTTCTAGGCGTCGATATGACCACGATTCTTGCTTCGGCTGGCATCCTTGCCCTTGTCATCGGCCTTGGCGCCCAAACCCTCATCGCCGATATCATCGCCGGACTCTCCATCGTCTTTGAAGAGCAGTTCGATGTCGGTGATATCATCGTTGTCGATGGTTTTAGGGGAGTCGTCTATGAGATTGGCCTTGCTACCACAAAGGTCGTCGATTTCTCTGGCAATCTCAAATCCATCAGAAACAGCGGAATCAGCACCGTTATCAACCAGTCCCATGACCTTAGCAACGCGATTTCCTATTGCAGCGTCGATTACAATAGCGACCTCGCCTATGTGAGGAAGGTCGTTGAGGAAGAGCTTCTCAAAGAATTCAAGAACGCTATCCCTGCCATCATTGGCGAACCTAAATACTTAGGCGTCAGCGAGCTTGAGGACAGCGGCATCCAGCTTATGTTCCTCGCTAAGTGCAACGAGGAAGATAGATTCTCCACCCAAAGAGCGATGAACGAGATAGCGATCACCGTCTTAACCAAGAACGGAATCGAAATCCCATTCCCACAGGTTGTTGTTTCCCAAAGAAAGAGCAAATAAGAGAAGGCCACCCTAGAGGTGGCTTTTTCTTTTCTTTGCGCGTAAACTGAGTTTGTTAACCATGAAAAAGAAAAACGCTTTGTTGTGCCTTTCCTTTCTAGGTTTAATGCTAGGAGGCTGCCGTAACGATCCTTCTATCTCAAGCGAAGGAAGCTTTTTCTCGTCCTCAAGCGAATCCTCTTCCAAAAGTGAGGAATCCTCTTCCTTTGTTCCTTCCCTCACAAGCGTGCGTCTAACTTATACGATCTTTTGGAAGAATGGTGAGGTCACTCTTGAGACGGACGAGGTTTACGCGGATGAAGCAGGGAAACCATCTTACGATGGGACAAACCCAACAAGAGAGGCGGACGCTCAGTATGATTACACCTTCGATGGCTGGACTATTGAAGGCAGCGAAACCGTTTATTCTGAGGCTGATTTGCCTGCGATATCAGGAGATACCACCTATATTGCCCATTATTCAACCGAAGTAAGGAAATATAACCTCACTTGGAAAGTAGGGGACACCATTCTCGAAACGGATGCCGACGTCCCATATGGAACGCATCCTTCTTTTGAAGCGGATGATAACCCAGATGACGATTTCGATTATTTCGATGATTATGAGACCGATGAGCATACCTATACCTTCGATGGTTGGCAGATTAACGGAGAAGGAGAAGCCTATCCAGAAGAGGATCTTCCTATTGTTTCCGGGAACACAACGTATGTCG
>CAMKAQ010000076.1 GCA_946410525.1 uncultured Caryophanales bacterium
CATTCCAACAAAAAAAGCCTCGTTTTGCAGAGGCTTTTGTTATTTTTGCTAGGGTTTTAGAGACTTGCAGGAACGCTGCTTGGCTCAGAGGAGATAGGCTCAGTGATTGGCTCTTCTTCCTCTTCTGTCGGGAGTTCCTGAGTCACGTAATCATCAAAGGAGGCCGGGAAGCCAAGATCGATGTTCTGATAGTTGAAGGTGATGTCCTGGCTCATCTCAATATTGTCGAGACCCCACTTGGATTCACCCGCTTCAAGATCGTCATCCTCGAGAAGGCTTTCTTTGACCTTAACCTCATCGGTTGTGGCTTTGATGCTGGTGCTCATGGTTTTGAGTTCGGTGGCGGAGTAAGTGAAGCTCATCTCAAATTCGAAGGTCGCAAACATATCTTCGACACCATCAAGCTGATCGGTGACATCCCCTAATGGAGAACTGCTGCCGATAAGCGCACCTGTGGTAGCACTACCCTCTTCGAGAGTGTCGGAGACGGTTCCCGTAAGCATGCTTGGGTCAGTGACTTTGATCGTGGTTTCATATTCCCTCATAGCAGCAGGCGTGCCAGCTGGGGTTGTTGTCTTGGTTTCCATCTTGGCACCCGCAGTCCAAAGGGCTTGGATCATTGGGTCAAGACCTTCTGACCAGATGCTATTCATCAGAGTTTCATTGAACATGAGCGAAATGAGCGTGCCATAGCTACCAAGTTCGATCTTTCCTTTGTGCTGGAATTCGATATCAGAGCCAGAATCAGAAGCGTTCATAGCAGCGCTGAAGGCTAAATCCATGAGGTTGGATAAGCCAGTGCATTCGGCACCATTCTCATCGAGGAAATCCCAATAGATGGTGCTGTCGCTGTAATAGATGTTGGCATCCTGGTTAGTGATGTTAGTCGCGTTAGGAAGAATTGTGGAAATGGCCCCTGCCACAACGGTGAGGTTGTTGAAGTTGACATGCATCGCAAGGTCACCACCACCTAGGCCAAGAGAGGCATAGAGAGGATTTTGTTCGAGACCTTTTGTCACGGTCACATCATCAGCTTGGAGAAGGACGTTATTGGTTGAGGCTTTCATCAAGCTGTAGTTTGGAGCAGTGCCAAGAACAGTATAGGAAGAAAGGCCCATCTGGATCTTTGGGTTGTTAGAAACCATCTGCCACTCATCCTTAGATAAGGATTCTGTGAAAGCGTTGCCTAAGACGGTTGTGTTGAAAGTTCCTCTGCCACTGCTAGTCTCAGCTGAGCTAAATAATGGATCGGCGAGAGTTGATTGTTGGACGGAAGCGTCGGAAGCGATGGCGGAGGTCTCTGGTTCGCTTGTTCCAACTACGCTAGCTTCGCTAGTGAGAGAAGGAACTTTTCCTCCGTCGCACGAAGCCAAAACAAGCAACATGCTTGCTGAGATGAGATATGGGAGTTTTGTGCCCTTTTTCATAGGTGTGCCTCCTTTTTCAATTCTTTAGAATTCGCCTAAATAGTAATTCTTCTTTCCGCGCCTTACAATCAAGTATTTTCCTGCCATGGCATCGGCGATTGTGTAGTTCTTCATCGCGTCGGTGACTTTCTCGCCGTTGATGGAGACGCTGTTCTGGCTGATGAAGGTACGTGCTTCGGTCTTGGACTTGGCGGCGCCAAGGAGAACGAGAAGGTCGACGAGATTGATCTCCGCTGGGAGTTTGGTCTTAAGGGAACCAAGGATCTCTTCGATCTGGCTGGCGGTAAGGTTCTGAACGGCTCCGGTGAAGAGAACGCTAGACATATTGACCGCTTCATCGGCGGCGTCTTTGCCATGGATGTCTTTGACGACTTCGTAGGCGAGTTTCTTCTGAGCGACTCTCATGCCAAGGTTGGCAAGATGCTCACGGATGACGTCTTCGATTTCGTCATGGGAGAGGAAGGTAAATACCTTAAGGTATTTGACGGCATCCTCATCGGTGGTGTTGATGAAGTATTGATAGAGCTGGTATGGGGAAGTGAGGTTACGGTCAAGGAAGAGAGCGCCTTGCTCGGATTTGCCAAACTTCTTGCCATCGGCACGGGTGATTAAGTGAGCGGTCATGACTTCCGCTTCAGCCTCATCGCCATCGAGCTTTCTGATGAGCTCTAAGCCAGAGGTGAGGTTCCCCCACTGGTCGTTGCCACCGATCTGGATGGTCGCGCCTTCGGTTTTGCGGAGGTGATAGAAGTCGACAGACTGGAGAATCTGATAGGAGAACTCGGTGAAGGAGATGCCGGCTTCAAGACGTGAAGAGACGATTTCCTTTGAGAGCATGTAATTGACCGAGAAGAACTTCCCGTATTCACGGAGGAAGTCGAGCATGCTGAGCTTGCCAAGCCAATCGTAGTTATTCACGATCATGCCTTTCTCTGGGTCAGAGAGGTCGATGAATCTCTCGAGCTGGTTCTTGATCGATTCGGTGTTGGCCTTGAGGACTTCCATGGACTGGAGGTTCCTTTCTTTGGACTTGCCACTTGGGTCACCGATCATGCCAGTCGCACCGCCGACAAGGGCGATGATCTTGTGTCCGGCATTCTGGAGTCTCTTGAGAATCGAGATCATGACATAGTTGCCAACGTGCATGGAAGCGGCGCTTGGGTCAAAGCCACAATAGATGGTCTGTTTGGTAGATAAGAGTTTGCGGACGTTTTCTTCGTTAGAGTATTGTTCAATGAGTCCGCGGTAATTGAGATCGTCAACAATGTTTTGCATTAGTTATTTCCTCGCCCTTTTATTCTACTCGAATAAAAAAGTATTTGTAGAAATATCGTTTGACCGATAAAAGATTTTCTCGGCGTTTTTGCAAAAAGAGATGGGTTTTGCTGGAAATATTTGGAATTTTTGCCCATCTTTTTCTTATTAGCCAAATCCTTTACGCGTGAGCGTCTAATTTGACAAATGGCTTTAGAGGCTTTACTTTTTAGTTAATGTTCACGCAGTTAAATATCAATGCCGGACTTGCTTTCGGCGCCTTCGCTATTGCCCTCTTTTGTTTCATCTCTTCTTTGAGAAAGAACCTAAGTCGTGTTCAGCATGCGACGTACATGATCATCTGTCTCAGCTGCCTTGTCTGTCCTTTGACCAGCATCGCGGAAGAGCTATTTTTGACATTCGGCAAAGATGGCGATGGGCTTTTATGGCTCTTCATGGGCTCGGAAGTCCTCTTCTTCGTCTTCCACACCTTCTTGGCTCCATCCTTTGGCTTATATGTCTTGTCCCTTAATGGCACCCTCGTCGGACGCAGGAAGAGAATCTGGTTCATCTACTGGATCCCATGCATGATTGCTGAGTTGGCCAATATCGCCAATATCTTCTTCCCGCGCATCGCAAGACCTTTATATACGGTCATAGTCGGAGAAGGAGGCAACTACCTCTACCAAAGAGGCGATTACATGTTCTTCTTCTATATCGTCGCCGCCCTCTATGTTCTCCTTAGCCTTTTCGCCTTCATCAAGAACATCAGGGCTCTCAACGCCAGAAAGATCGCTTCGCTTGTAAGCTTCTATGTCGCCACCATCGCTGGCGTCGTCATCCAGTTCTTCTGGAAGGACATCAAATTCGAGGCCTTCTTCGAATCCTTATCAGTCCTTGGCCTCCTCGTTCTCTTAGAAAGCGATACCGGCATCATCAACAACAACACCGGACTATATAACGAGATTGCGTTCTATAACGACAATGCGACCGCGATGGCCGCTAAACGCAAATACACAATCATCACCATACAGTCCCATGACTATTTCCAGTATCTTGAGATGCTTGGCCAAACCAACTACAACGGAATCGAGCTATTGGTCGCCAGATATTTAACAACCATCGTCAAGTCTCAATATGTCTACCATCTTTCTAACGGCGCCTACGGCATCATGGTTTATGGCGAGAAGCAAAACGACGTCGACATGATCGTCCAGATGCTTGAAAACAGATTGTCAGAGCCATTCGGTTACGGCGCGATCGAAGCCTCACCAAGATGGACCATCACTGTTGCGAAAGTCCCTAACGACATCGAAGATGCAAGCCAGCTCCACTACCTCTTCGCCGGAAAGAATGGAAGCTTCGAGAAGAAAGTCATCGTCCGTGATAGTCTTTCCCTCAGATTCATCAAGCGTAGAAGTAAGATCCAAGGCGCGATTGCCCGCGGTCTTAAAGAGAATAACTTCAAGGTCTTCTATCAGCCGATCTGGGATGCCTCCCGCAACAAGATCGTCTCTGCTGAAGCCCTTCTTAGACTCATTGACCCAGAGCTTGGTTTCATCGGCCCAGATGAGTTCATCCCTGTCGCCGAAGAGAATGGAACCATCATCGAGCTTGGACACTGGGTTTTTGAAGAAGCCTGCCGATTTGCGAAGAATAACGAAATCAAGAACCTTGGAATCGAGTGGCTTGAGATTAATCTCTCCGTCTATCAGCTTCCAGAGAAAGACTTGCCAGGAAGATTCCTTGAGATCGCCCATAGATATGGCCTTCCACCGTCATTCCTTAACATTGAGATCACCGAGACTGCCGATGCCTCAAACGATAACGAACTCATCGACCGAATCCAGAACCTCGTGAAGGTTGGCTTCCCTCTTTCCCTTGATGACTACGGAACCGGTTATTCGACCTTCAGCCGTCTCATCAAGAGCAAGTTCAGGACCATCAAGATCGACCGCTCACTCCTTCTTTCCGCTGAGCAAGGACCGATCGGAAAATCAGTTCTCTCAAGCATCTATAGGACGATGAATGGACTTAGTTTCCGCACCATCCAGGAAGGCGTTGAGACCGAGGAACAGAAGAACCTCATCCTCTCCTTCGGGGCTCAGATGATCCAGGGCTACTTCTTCTCTAAGCCAATCCCTGGAGATGAATTCATCGACTACGTCATGAAGTTCAACAAAATCAAATTCATAGCCTAACGAAAAGAAAAAACTCGCCCGACTTGGAGCGAGTTTTTTGTTTGCCTTTTATTATCTCTTGATGGTGCTGGAACGTTCAGTGACGAGAGGTTCGAAGCGGTAACTCTTATCGACGAGGTCGTTGTTGATGAGGTCGATAAGCATGTACATGGAACGCTGCCCCACTTCTTGCATGTTGATATGGAGAGCGGTGATCGATGGACGGAGGATGTTGGCGTACTTGGTGCCGACAAGGGAGAGGATCTCGACATCCTCTGGGACCTTTAAGCCAACGTCGGTAGCGGCATTCTCGATAGCGGCCGCGATGGAGTCACGGTAAGCGATGAAGTAGCCTTTTTTGTTGTTTTTGAAATACTCGTAGAAATCATTGTATGTGCGGGTGTAGGAATCGTCGCAGTTGATGACGTTGTACTTCTGGCCGATTCTCTCATGGGTTTCTCTGAAGGCTTTCTCGTTTCTCGAAAGGAGGCGGCCACCGTCATGGACGTGGACGAAGGTCATCTGCTTGTCTCCGCCTTTCTTGTAATAAGACTCAATGAATTTGGAGAGGACATCTTCATATGAGAAGAGGATGGAGCCGACCTTATCGCCGATGATCTTCTT
>CAMKAQ010000077.1 GCA_946410525.1 uncultured Caryophanales bacterium
AACGGTCATCGGATTATCGATTATCACATTCGTCGTTTGGATGATCCTCACGAACCTCAATATCGTTCCTGTCGCTGCAACAAGAACGCCTCTTTCTTTGTCCTTAAGGTTTGCCATAACCGTCCTTGTCATCTCCTGCCCATGTGCTTTAGGTTTAGCGACACCGGTCGCCATCATGGTCGGAACCGGCAAAGGCGCGGAGAATGGCATCCTCATCAAATCCGCTGAAGCTTTTGAAAGGCTTGAGAAGGTCGACTATGTCCTTTTCGACAAAACCGGAACCTTAACCAAAGGCGAGACAAGCGTCCGCGGAATCAAAGTCTATGAAGGGGATGAATCCTCTCTCCTAAAAGTCGCTGCGGCGGTGGAGGCCCATTCCGAACACCCTCTCTCCAAAGCGGTCGTGACCGAAGCCAAAAAGAGAGGAATCGAATACTCCCTCAGCAAGTTTTTCGAATACATTCCAGGCGAGGGTGTGGAGGGTGATGAAACAGTCATCGGAAACGCTTCTCTCATGAAAGAAAAAGGAATCGATATCTCAAAAGCAGAGACGGATTTCCTCTCTTTCTCAAAGCAAGGTTGGACACCTCTCTATGTCGTGAAAGACAAACTCGTAATTGGCCTAATTGCCATTGGCGACGAAGTCAAAGAAAACAGCCGATTTGCCATAAAATCCCTGCAAAACCTCGGTAAAAAGGTTTTCATCGTCACCGGAGACAACAAGATTACCGCCCAAGCGATCGCTGATTCCTTAGGGGTTAATGACGTATATTCAGAAGTTCTTCCAGGGGACAAGGAAGCAATCGTTTCTAGGCTCCAAGAAGATGGTCATAAGGTCGCTTTCATTGGCGATGGGGTGAACGACGCCCCAGCCCTTACGAAAGCCGATATCGGTATTGCCATCGGAGCGGGTTCTGATATTGCAATCGATTCAGCCGACATCATCCTCGTGAGAAGCGATCCGCTTGATGTCGTGTCTGCGATCGAACTCAGCCATAAAGTCGTCTTGAACATCAAAGAGAATCTTGGTTGGGCGTTCTTCTATAACCTCCTCCTCATCCCTCTTGCGGCAGGAGTGCTCTACCCATACGTCATCATGCAGCCAATGTATGGCTCAATCGCCATGTCGATATCATCGGTCACCGTCGTCCTCAATGCGTTGAGGCTACGTCTATTCAAAAGAAAAGCTATTAAAAAAGGAGAATAAATATGCTCAAAAAACAAATCGTCAACATTGAAGGAATGATGTGCGAAGGCTGCGCCCGCACGGTCACAAGCGTCCTTGAAGCCCTCCCAGGCGTCAAGAAAGTTAGGGTCTCTTATCAGAAAGGCATCGCCGAAGTTAAAGCGGAAGCCCCTCTTTCTGAGGAAGAGTACAAAAAGGCCTTAGGAGAGACACGTTTCAAATTCGTGTCATTAAAGTAATGAAAGCAGATCCGAAAAAGGTTAAACGCCAGCTCGCTATAGCGAAAGGCCAGATCGAAGGCATCCAGAAGATGGTGGATGAAGACGCCTACTGCATCGACATCTCAAACCAGCTCATGGCCGCGGTCGCTGTTTTGAAGAAGGCCAATGAGATCGTCCTTCTCGCTCATATCAAACACTGCGTTCATGATGCATGTTGCGAGAAAGAGCTTGACGAAAAGTTAGGCGAAGTAGGGGCGCTTCTTCGCCGAATGGGTGAATAAACAAAAAATGCGCAAAAGTATCATTCCAATGATACAAAAGAAGGTTGCCTAAAGAGCGTAAACCGCAACCTTGCTCATCTCTAATTCGCTGTCATCGGTATCGGGCAATGATTGCCTATCGAATGAGATGCCTTTTTCCTTTAAACACACTTCCAAGATGAAAAGGAAGATGCCGATATCGATCTTGTTATAAAACATGACTTTGTTTACCGGCATAATGCCTCTTTTGCCAGGCTTTTTATAACGGTAGATCGACAATTCTTTCTCTTTGTTTTCGACGTACCAAGGCTGCGTATTGCATGCGCTCGGAGCAAACCTAACTATGTTAGCGATGCCTAAATCATCGCCTGACCAGATTTCCTCAAGCGGCTTTCTTTTGGATTTATACATGTCCTTTCTGAAGCTATTCGCAGGCATGCGTTTAAAGGCGATCATGATGACATACTCTAAGCCATTAACTCTAGTGGCTTTAGGCTTGCCGATTCCATACCATAACGCGCCTATCCCTCTTGAGTTCAGATACAAATCTATCTGTTCGCCCATATACCCGATGTTTCTTAGGCATTCGCCTTTCGGTTCGCTATAGAAGAGGATGCAATAATCTGCGCCCCTATGGCACGTTGTCTCATTCTCTTTGACGAGGACAATTTCCGTTTTGATGTCCGGGAACAACGGGGTGACTTCACCAATGAATTCCCTAATCGACTTTAAATCTTCTTCGTCAGTGGGCTTTCCGCCGACGAAGAAGTGGAATGACTTTCTTTTGAATAATTGCTCGTAGTAGTTCATGAGGATACATTATTCCGAAAAATTTTTAATGTAAACGGCATAAAAAACAGCATCGACTTTGAATCAATGCTGCATTTTCCTTTTTGGCGGAGAAGGAGGGATTTGAACCCTCGCTGGACTTGCGCCCACTATCAGTTTTCGAGACTAACCCCTTCAGCCGCTTGGGTACTTCTCCGGCGTGAGAAATCATAACCCACAGCACGTCTCTTTAGCAAGAAAAGTCTTATGCTAAATCAATTTGTTCCCTTAATGGCTTTTATGCGTGTTAAAATGCTCTCGTGGTCTAAGACCACATTTTAGTCATGGCAGAGTTTTTCAAGAACATCGGAAATTGGCTCTCTGGCCTCGATTGGCCATTCATTTTCAGAGTTGCTCTTTTCTTCTTCGCTGTTGCAAGCGTCATCGTCTTTGCGATCACCTTCCTTCTTGCGAAGAAAAAAGACGACGAATATTTCAAGGCCATGACCTACGAAGCCTCGAATATCCGCGTATACAAAGTCGACAACACTTTGGATGTCGTCACCTTCTTCAATCTTGGTGCCATGAGCGAGAAGCGTACCTGCTCCATCCAGCAGTTCTACGATTCCTTCCCAGGGCATGAGCCTAACCGCATCAAGGTTTGGGTCAATGACGTCCTCGAAGGAAAGCAAACCACCGATTACCTTCAGACGACCGTCTTCTTCAAGAAGTCCACGAAGAAGTTCCCAGCCTTCCTTAGAGTCGCGAAAAGCGATCCAGTCAAAGGCATCGTCCACTTAGAGAGCTACATCCTTCTTGAGAAGAAGACAGGGAGGTCTCTCAACGGTCCTTCTCTCCTTCTCTCCTCTGAACGTGATTTCGTCGATTACCTTAAGGCCAATGGAACGAGCAACGGCATGACCTTCTGCTTCGCAATTCGACCAAAATATTATGGTTTTGCTGAGGGAAATAAAGATTCGAAGCTCAATCGTTCCTTCCTTCTAAGATACCGTTTGGCCCTTGAGCCATTCGTCAAAGCGCCTGCCAAACTCCTTGGCGGGGGAGAGGCGGAATACATCATCGCCAACTACGACATGAACGACAACACCGAGGCCATCAGCTTCGCCCTCAAGGTCGTCAACAGCGTCACCTCCTCGCTTAAAGCAAACCGCAAACCGCATGATCCTCTCTTTGAGATTAAGGTCGGTGTCGTCGCGAACAAAGACCTTCTCGGTGACGGAACCGCTATTCTTCTTGCCTCAAGGAAATGCGCGGCCAACGCGTTCGAATATCCTTCGTCCGTCTACTTCTATAAACAGGGTATTGACGATTATGCGGAGACCAGCGAATCCGGCAACTATCGTAGTGAGGTCGAGCGCATCATCTACGAAAAGAAGATCCTCTATACCTATCGACCCGTCTACTCAATCGGAAGGAGACGCGTCTATGGCTTCATCGGAAGAGCGGAACCTACCGCTGACTGCGCCTTCTATAACATGGAAGAGCTTAAGAACTACGCTCTCAGAGCGAAAGACGAGAAGAACCTCTTCGCCGCCATCGCCAAGAACCTAGTCGGAACATACATCGCCGAAAGAGAGCTCAAGAGCCAAAAGCTCTTCTACCCAGCCCTCATGAGCGAACTCGAATCGATCCCTTCCTTCTTCAAGCGTCTAAGGAACGCCAAAGAAGCGAACCTCGTCTTCACCCTCAAAGAGTCTGACGTCAATAACGCGGTCGGAAGCTTAGGCTTAGAAGAGGTTAAGAGGCTCATCAATGAGATCCACGAAAACGATTACGACATCGCCTTCGTCTTAAGCGGCAAAGCCCTCCTCATCGACCAAGACCTATTGGCCTTAGGAGATAGCTTCATCGTAGACTTCAGCTCACATGGCAGCGAACGCAACATGGACGCCACGATCAGGTCACAGCTCCACGCTCTCGTAGAGAGGCTCATCAGATTCAAGAAGCCAATCATCGCCAGTGACCTCAAGAACTGGGATTCGATTGAGCTCGTTGTGAGCAGTGGCATCGACTACATCAGCTGCGATATCTTCGCCCCATTCAGCCGCGAGATCGTCGAGGTGAGTGAGAAACACGAGACCCGTGTCCTTGAAATGAAGGGCTTGAATACAAACTGGAAAGGGAAATAATCATCATCATGGAAAACAAAAACAACGCAATCACATCACAATCACAGGATTTCGCCCAATGGTATACGGACGTCGTCCGCAAAGCGGAGCTCATGAACTATGCCTCCGTCAAAGGCTTCATCAACTACTTGCCTTACTCTTACGCCATTTGGGAAGAGATTCAGAATTACTTCAATAAGCGCATCAAGAATGAACTTGGCGCCAAAAACGTCTACCTCCCTCTCGTCATCCCGATGAGCATGTTCAACAAAGAGAAAGAGCATGTCGAAGGCTTCGCCCCAGAGGCCCTCATCGCCACGATCGGAGGGGCCAAGCAGCTTGAAGACCCTCTCGTCATCCGTCCAACCTCCGAGATCCTCTTCAGCGACCTCTATAAACAAATCGTCTCCTCTTATAGAGACCTCCCAATCGCCTTCAACCAGTGGTGCTCCGTCGTCCGTTGGGAAAAGACCACCCGTCCATTCCTCCGCGGCTCTGAATTCCTTTGGCAGGAAGGACACTGCTTATTCGAGACGGAAGAAGAAGCGAGAGACAACGTCAAGAAGGCCCTCGACATCTATGATGACCTTGGCCGTGACTTATTAGCCATCCCATTCCTCAAAGGCAAAAAGACCGAGAACGAGAAATTCGCCGGCGCTATTGCGACCTACACCATCGAGGCTCTCATGCCAGATGGAAAGGCCCTCCAAAGTGGCACTTCCCACTATTTAGGACAGGGATTTGCTGAGGCTTATGGAATTCATTACCTCGGAAGACAGAACAAACTTGAGACCCCACACCAGACCTCTTGGGGCGTTTCCACGAGGCTTCTTGGCGCCATCATCATGGTCCACGGTGATGACAATGGTTTGGTTCTCCCTCCACGTGTCGCTCCAACACAGGTCGTCAT
>CAMKAQ010000078.1 GCA_946410525.1 uncultured Caryophanales bacterium
TCAGCTGGTAGAGCAAAGGACTGAAAATCCTTGTGTCGGCGGTTCAACTCCGCCTTGGCCCACCATCTAGGAAACAATCCGAATCGAAAGGTTCGGATTTTTTGTTACCAATACCTGTTACTTGACACGTTACACGTAACACTTATAATTAGAGTATGATCAAGTCGTTCCGCCACAAAGGCTTAGAAAAATTCTTCGAAACCGGCTCCAAAGCAGGCATCCAACCAGCGCACGCCGAAAGATTAGGAAGAATTCTTGATCGTCTAGATGCAAGCACAACTCCGAAAGATATGGATTTACCAGGATATCGGCTTCACGAACTTGAAGGCGATAAAATGGGGCAGTGGAGCGTGACGGTTAATGGGAATTGGCGAATAACCTTTTATTTTAAAGGGCAAGACGCTATCTTGGTCAATTACGAAGACTATCATTGATGGAGGTAAAAGATATGACTAGAAAACCAACTCATCCAGGCGCTGTGTTAAGAGAAGACGTTATGGCTCCTCTTGGTCTTTCTGTTACGGAAACGGCGAAGCGTCTTGGCGTTTCCAGAAAACAGCTTTCCCTTTTCATCAATGAAAAAGCCTCCCTTAGTCCTGAGATGGCCATTCGTATTGCCGAAGCTACTGGCACATCAGTCGAATCGTGGATGGCTATGCAGACCAAATTAAGTATTTGGGAAGCGAGCCAGGACAAACCAAAAAACGTCGTCCAGGAATCACTTGTCCTAAAACCTGCGCTCTAACCAACGTTAGCTTAGACAATAATCCGAATCGAAAGGTTCGGATTTTTTGTTTTTTCGCACTATATGATAAGTGGAGGTTATGGTACCTGATTATCTGGATATAATACCAATTATGAATGGGTACGTATTATTGTACCTATGTACTTGATAGCGTACATATTCCATGTATACTTTATTTGGAGGTACTTTTTATGGCCACAATGAATGCATCAATCCTTAGAAAGAATCTATTTGGTTCGTTAGAGAACGTTGTTGAATATAACGACTCAATCACCGTCAGCACGAAAAAAGGCAATGCCGTCATCATCTCAGAGGAAGAATACAACGCCATGCGCGAAACGATTTATATCACTTCCCAAAAAGGCCTCTTAAAGAGAATCAAGGAAGGCGAAAAGGAAGATATCTCCTCAATGAAGGTCTATAACCCAAACGAGGAGTGGTAATCGATGTGGGAGTTACGTTTCACCAAAAACGCCGAGAAAGATAAGGATAATCTCAAAAGGGCTGGGTTAATGCCCAAAGCGAAAAAGCTTCTTAACCTTATCGCCGAGGATCCATATCGCTTTCCTCCATCTTATGAAAAACTTGTAGGCGATTTGCAGGGTTATTGCTCAAGGAGAATCAACATTCAACACCGTCTTGTCTATCGTGTTTTTGAGGACGCTCACATCGTTGTCGTCCACTCGATGTGGTCGCATTATGACGAGTAAACCTATTTAAATGAAGAAGGGTCCGTCAGCGATGGGCCTTTTCTTTTTGGATCCTTTATCCACATTAAATTGATATAGAAGCATCGAAATAGTATCATTTTGAAGTATATCGTGTTGCCTTATGAGGCATAGCCTTCATAAAGCACACAAACAAAGAAAGGAAAGTAACGGTTTTTACCGTGAAAACAAAGATGAATAAGAAAATCTTATTGGTCTCCATCCTCTCGTTAGGAATGCTTACTGCCTGCAACATCGAAGTTGGTGGGTCAAGCGTTTCAACTCCAGCCGCAAGCGAGGGAGAAACGAGTGAAGGAGACAGCGGAGCAGCTTCATCTGTAACTGCTTCATCGACCGCTGAACCAACCCCAGCGGCAAATGGCTTCACCATCACCACGGATCTCGCTGAGACAAAAGAGATCCACACCGCCGCTCAGAAAGCCTATCTTGAATACACAGGCGACTACGCAAGCTACCCAGTGAGCAAGCTTCCTAGCGGAACTGAGTGGAACAGCGACCCTCTCCCAGTGAAACTCGCTTGGGATTACGCTGTCCCATCCGAAAAGACCCTTAAGAGATTCGCTGTGACTTTTGGTCAGAAAGACGATCTTAGCGATGGTTTCCGTGTCGAAGGAAGCACCTCCAAGAGTCTTAACCTCCAGAACGTTTTCCTTGGCAAAAACTACTTCAAAGTCATTGCTGAGCATTCTGACAACAGCGAAGTTGACTCTGGTATCATGTCCTTCAACGTGACCACCCAGGCTCCACGTAACATCAAGATCGATGGCATGACCAACTGCCGTGATATGGGTGGCAGAACCACCGTCGGCGGTGGCAAGGTCAAACAAGGCATGATCTATAGAACCTCGGGCGTTAAGGGTGGCAACCCTGCTAACGCGACAGCTGAAGGCATCGCCGAATTGAAGAACCACCTCAAAGTTAAGACCGAGATCAACGTCGCTGATGGCAGCTCTTATAACGGAACCGGCAACGGCTGGACCGTCATCGAGCACAAGATGGACTACGATCAGTCGAACCAAACACGCCATCACTTCTCCAGAAACGCTGAATCAGTGAAAGCCTTCTTCAAGACCCTTTCCGATTCCTCCAAATACCCAGTCTTCTTCCATTGCCGTATCGGCACCGATAGAACCGGCTTATGTGCCAACCTTCTTGGCGGCCTCCTCGGTGTCTCCAAGAACGAGCTCTATCAGGACTACCTCTTCTCGAACTTCGGCAACATCGGTGAACAAAGAAAGATCGGCGCTTCCGCTGGTCAGGACAACATCGAGAACTATATGAACGAGATCGATGCCATGCCAGGCGCCACCTTCGCCAACAAATGCTATAACACCCTTCTTGGCATTGGCGTTGAGAAGACCACCCTTGATACTGTCATCAGCATCCTTACCGAAGGTAATACTGTCACTGGAAACGACAACGGACAGCTCATCGGCAAAGGAACTGACCTTACTGGCACCGGTGTCACGATGTCAACTTCGACCTCAAACGCTCACCCAGAGCAGTACTATGTTCTCAATTCTTCCTCGAAAGTCGTTACCTATAACTTCACGACCACCGAGACGATGAATGCCGTCATCACTGCCTACCTTGGCAATTCTAACGGTAGCAGTACCACCCTTAGCAGTGCCCTTGACATGAAACTCGATGGCGCTTCCTTAACCCTCCCATCCAAATCCTTCAAAGACGCTGGTTTTGGCAGCGTTGGCAATCCTAAAAGAACCTGCTATTACATCAACCAGATGGCCGAAGTCAGCAATCTCGCCGCTGGTGCCCACACCCTAACTATCCAGACCAAAGGCAGCAACACCATGAATGTTGGTGCCCTTGGTGTCTTCAAGAAAACCGCCTAAGCGGAACATTACAACATATTAAACCAAGTCTTTAAGGCTTGGTTTTCTTTTTATGCTCACCCTAATCATTTATAATGATTCTTATGTTAGACGGATTGTTCCTCATCGATAAAGAAGCGGGCCTAACCTCTAGAAGGGTCGATAACATCATCGGCAAGAGATACGACACCCATTCAGTAGGGCACTTAGGCACCCTTGATCCTTTTGCGACCGGCCTCCTCATCGTCGCCATCAACAAAGGCACCAAGCTTTTGACCTACCTTAATGACGGTGACAAAACGTATGAAGCCTCTCTCCTCTTAGGAAAGAAAACCTCAACAGGAGATTTAGAAGGGGAAGTCATAGAAGAGAAAGAAATCCCTGACATTTCAAAAGAGAAATTAAATGAGGTTTTGCATTCGTTTTTAGGAAAATCCCAGCAAATCCCTCCTAAATTCAGCGCGATCAAAGTGAATGGGGTTCCTATGTATAAGGCCGCTTTACAAGGCAAAGAAGTGGAACTCAAACCGCGTGACATAACCATCTATTCGATCGAAGGGGATATTGAGAACAACATCATCCATTTCGTCACCAAGGTATCGAAAGGCACCTATATCAGAACCTTGGGTGAGGATATCGCCAAGAAGCTAGGAACAGTAGGGCACCTCATCTCTCTACGAAGGCTCACTGTTGGAGATATCTCCGTAGAACAAGCTAAGAACATCGATGACCTCAAAGACGAGGACATCATCTCTGGCAAAGGGCTCATTGACCTTCCTTCGATTGAACTCACTGACGAGCAAGAATGGAAAGCCAAGAATGGCCAAACCCTCTCTTTCGAAGTCAAAGAAGAAAAGGTTTTGCTCACCAAAGGCGACTCTCTTGTTGCGGTCTATAAGCGTAAGTCCCAAAATACCTTTGTTCCTGAAAGGGGGCTCTTCTAGTGAAAGTCATCGATTGCACTTTTGATAATATCCCTGAAACCTTTGACGGCGTCCTTCTTTTAGGCACCTTCGACGGAATCCATAAAGGCCATCTCTCGCTTGTTAGAGAAGCTCTTAACCACACTGACAGCGTCGGTGCGCTCCTATTCAAAAACAACCCAGCCGATATCTTCGAGAAAGATAAGGAACACTATGTCCTCACTCCTCTTGAAGACAAGATCAGAAGGTTCGCTAATGATGGGGTTGAGACCCTCTACGTCATCGACAACGACGAATCTTTCTATAAACACACCAAAGAGGAATTCATCGACTTCCTTCACCGCTTAGGCGTAAGGAGATTATGCGTTGGTGAGGATTTCACTTTTGGCTATCAAAAGAGTGGCACCGCAAGCGACCTCTCCAAAGAATTCCTGACCTTCATCGTCCCTTTACTCAACATCGACGATAAGAAAGTCTCAACGAGGCTCATCCATGAACTTCTAAAAGAAGGGGATATCGAATCCGCTAACAAATACCTTGGATATCAGTATGAGATCAAAGGGAAAATCGGATATGGATATGGCAATGGCCATAAGATCGGTTTCCCAACCGCCAACCTTGAGATGTCTCTTCCATACCTTCTCCCAAAAGCAGGGGTCTACGTCGGCCTTTTCTACCTTAGAGGAGTGCCGCACAAAGCCATCATCAACGTTGGCAAGAACCCAACCGTAGGTCTTTTAAAGCACCCAGTCGTTGAAAGCTATATCAAAGACGTCGACGAGGATCTTTATGGGGAATACGTCTATATCGCCTTCCTTAGGCGCATCAGAGACGAGATCAAGTTTGGTTCCCTTGAAGAACTCAAAGCACAACTCGAAAACGATAAGAAAGAGCTTCTTAAGTAAAGGAGAAAGCCTATGTACGTATTCATCACCCCAATGCCCTTAGAGAAGGAATCGCTTCTCCTAAATACCAAGATCATCGAAGAAAAGGCCTATGGCATCACCGAGATCACTTTAGCCGAATACGAAGGCAAGAAGTTCGTCCTCGCCAAATCGGGAATTGGCAAGGTGAACGCCGCGATGGTCGCTCAAAAAGCCATCGACTTATATGAGAAAGAGATCGAAGGCATCATCGTCGTCGGTGTCGCCGGTTCTCTTGATAAAGAGAAAGCCCCTCTCTTCCAGGCCGTCATTGCCAAAAACGTCGCTTCGCATGATTGCGATACTACCGCCA
>CAMKAQ010000079.1 GCA_946410525.1 uncultured Caryophanales bacterium
CTCATCCTCGATATTACCGAGAAAGAAGTAAAGGCCACCTTTAAAGAGTTATAGAAAGAAGCACAAAAAAAGAGCCGTGGTGGCTCTTTTTATTTGTTTTTAGAAGGGCTTAGTTAAGCTTGCCGAGTTCTTTCTGGAGATGGGCCTTTTTACGAAGAGCACTGTTGGTGCTGATGACGTTGGCCTGTCCGAGTTTGTCGAGAAGGGAAAGGGCGGCATTGACGAGCTTGGTAGCTTCTTCTTTGTTGCCGGCGGCAAGAGCGGCCTCAGCCTTTTTGATGGCGGTACGGGCTTCCGATTTGGCGGCGCTGTTGCGGGCGTTGTTCCTTCTGCGGACCTCTAATCTCTTCTGTTCTGATTTAATGTTTGCCATATTACTTAGATTCCTTTTGTTATGCGTGAGTTATTCTAACTTCGCTCGCGCGTTTAGACAACACTTTTGTTTACTTTATTGTCCTTTGTGTTTTCCTTGCTTACCTGCAGGCTTCTTCAGGGTCAAGACTTGGAAGGCGAAATCGTTGACTGTGCCAAGTTTGCCATAGAGTTCCGTAGGAATGGTGATGGAGAAGGTGATTTCCAAATCCTGGATCATCTGGATGTAGGACATGGAGTCGCCACCGAGCTCGACATTCCAAATCGCATCATTGGCGATCTTATAGTCTGGAAGGAGGAGGGTTTTGGCGAAGACCTTCTTGACGGTTTTGATGGTTTCCTCGACATCTTTGCTATCGAATCCTTCGAAGGAGACGACGGCTTTCTGTCTCTGGATGAAGTCGACGAAGTTCTCTGGGTGTTCGGAGAAATCCTTCTTGACCGCGAAGCGCTTGGCCTTCATGGAGTTGGAGATCGGGATGGCCTTCTTGTAGACATAGAACTCAGAGACTTTCTTGCCGCTTGGAATCTTGTCGTTGATTTCATCAAGCTTCTTTTTGATCTCTGGGAATTCCTCGCTGGCAACTTTGTTGCTGAGTTCGGCGACGAGGATGATTCTCTCGTCCATGCCACGGCTATATCCGAAGACGCAGACATGTTCGACGCCTTTGATTTCCTGGAAGTAGGTTTCGATTTCGTCTGGGAAGATGTTTTCGCCGTTGGCACCGATGATGGTGTCTTTCAAACGGCCTTTGATGTAGACGCGGCCATCTTCTTCGATCTCAGCGATATCGCCAGTGGCCATGAAGCCGTTTTCGTATTCGGCTTTTTTACGGACGCCGCCGATGATTTCCTCGCTGTGGAGGAGCTCGCTCTTGATCATGAGTTCGCCTTGCTTCTTGCTTTCCTCATCTTTCTTGAGCTTATATTCGATGCCATATAAGGAATGGCCGATGGAACACTTAAGTCTGGTTTTGACGTCTTTGGAGAGTTCGACGGAGCAGATGCCGGCTTCGGTCATGCCGAATCCGTTATAGAGAGGGTAGCCAACTCCGTTGATGGTCTTGGCGGTGTCAGCATTGAGGTAGCCGCCGCCGGAGATGCAGAACTGAACCTGCGATCCGAAGAGCTTTCTCTGGACGAACTTGGTCATGAATCTGCTAGAAGCGAGGACGCCAGCTTCTTTCTTGGACATCTCACCGAGGTTGTAACCCATGATTTTCTTGAAGAGTTTTTCAGTTCTCTTGTTGGCCATTTCCATAGAACGCTTAAGTCCTTGGGCAACGGAATCCCAAACAAGCGGAACTGAGAAGATGTGGGTGCATTTGCCTTTTTTGCAGGCATTTTTGAGGTCGCCCGCGCTCATACCGGCTGGATAGACAAGGGTCTTGCCGTAGAAGCTATACCACATGAGGACGGCGCTGAAGCCGAAGATGTGGTGGAGAGGAAGCATGGCCAAGATGTTGATCTTTCCCGGATGCATGATGGTCGTGCTTTCAAGAGGCATGTTATGGGAAGCGATGATCTGGCTGCAGATGGCTTTGCCAGGCATAACCATAATCTTGATATCGCCAGTGGTGCCGCTAGAACAGAACATGGCTTCATCAGCCCAGTGTGGGGCGAATGAATCAATCTCTGGGGACTTCTGGATCTCGTTTAATCTGAGGGAAAGGACGGAATATGGGTCGAATTCGTTGACGACGATGGCTTCCGCCTTAGCTTGGGCAAGCAAGTTTTCGGTGTTGGCATGCTCTAAGCGAGCGTCGATAAGAAGGACTGGGTGTCCGTTCATGAGAATGGCCCAGAAGAGGAGCGGCCAGTTTGGGGTGTTTCTCATCTTGAGTCCGACTGGAGCGTTAGGATGGATGTCCTTCAAAGCACTCGCGAGGTGACGGGCTAAAGAATAGGCGTATTCGCCATAAGTCTTATAATTGTAAGAACGAAGTTTGTTGTCTTCGTCGAAGTAGAGGACCGCTTTGTCGAGGGATCTTTTGGTGATGATGTATTTGAAGATATCCTCGAAGCGCATGTTGGTCTTTTGGAGGTCAAGAGCGCTGTCGATGAACTTTTGGCATTCTTTTTCTGTGTAGATAATAGGCATAGTATCTTATATTTCCTTCTGCTTAATCTTTACTATCTTATTCCAAGAATAAGGTTAGGGCGAGTATAATTTATAAGAACGAGGAGGCATAGTGATGAAATTTGAAAAACCTAACGATGTCAAAGTCCTTTACTTAGGCACACCAAAAATCGCCATTTACCCTCTCTTAGCCCTCCTTGAAGAAGACTTCAATGTTGTCGGCGTCGTCACACAAGCCGATAAGCCAAAAGGCAGAAGCGGCGTCCTTACCCCGAGTCCTGTTAAGAAGATTGCCCTCAAAGCGGGTCTTCCTGTTTTCCAGCCTGCCAAGATCCGCAAAGACTACGAGTGGGCGAAAGATCTTGGTTTCGATTTGATCGTTTGCATGGCCTATGGCCAGATAATCCCTGACGAGCTTCTTAAGATGGCTCCTTTGGGCGCGATTAACTTCCATGGCTCTTTGTTACCTAAATATCGCGGAGGCGCGCCTATGCAGCGCGCGCTCATGAATGGAGAAACTGAGACAGGCGTTTCTCTTATGGAAATGGTTTCCAAAATGGATGCAGGGGATGTTTACGACACAAGCGTCATTCCTCTTGATAACGTTGCGAATTATAGCGACCTCTATGAGAAGATGGGCTTAGCCGCAGGAGAAATGGCTAAGAAAGACGTTTTTAAATACGCCAACGGTGAACTCAAAGGAATCCCACAAGACGAATCAAAAGTCACCTTTGCTGAGAAAATCCTAGTTGAAGATGAGCACTTGCCTCTTACTTTGACTTGCAAAGAAACGATCAATTACATCAAAGGCCTCAGCTACGAACCAGGAGCTTATCTCTATCTCGGAGATAAAAAACTTAAGGTCCTCAAAGCCTCGCTTTTTAGTGAAGAAAAGTCGCACGAGGTCGGAGAAATCGTCCAAAACAAGAAACATTTGCTCCTTCAACTCAAAGACGGTGTCATCTCTCTTGATGAAGTCCAGCCTGAAGGCAAGAAACTGATGGCCGGAAATGCCTTCCTCAATGGCGCTCGACTCGTCTTCCCGTGCTATCTCAAATAATTTGATGTCGAAAGAAAAACAATACCTCACGCTCTCAGTCCATGATTTAGTGGACTTTTTGCTGCGTAAAGGCGACATCGACAACCGCGTCTATAACCAAGAGACCATGCTTGTTGGGACGAAGATACATGCTTCGTTTCAGAAAAAGCAAGGGAACGAATACCTAAGCGAAGTCCCTCTCCGCGAAACATTTGATAGACCTCTAGGCGTTATAAACTTAGAAGGTAGGGCTGATGGCATCATCATCGGCGGTCCTTTCCCTATCGTTGATGAAATCAAAAGCTCCGTTTTGCCTCTTGATGTCTTCTATGAACAACAGCAGGAATGGCATGAGGCGCAGGCGATGTGCTACGCCTTGATGTACGCTCACGAGAATAATTGCGAGAAGATGGGCGTACGTTTGACTTATATCTCACAAATCGATAACAGTAAAAAGACGCACGAACACGTCTACACAATTAAGGAAATTGAAGACTACATCGGTGGTTTGATGGATAGGTATCTAAGCTTTTGGAATACTGAATTCGATCATCTAAAAGAAAGAAACGAAAAGGCTAAAGACCTTCCTTTTCCTTTCCCTAAGTTCAGGGTTGGCCAACGGAACATGGCCAAGTACGTTTATTCAGTTGCTTCTAATGGCGGAACCTTCCTTGTTGAAGCGCCTACTGGAATTGGCAAAACGATGAGTGCTCTCTTCCCTTCGATCAAGAGCTTTGCGACCGGAAAGACCGAGAAGATCTTCTATTTGACCGCTAAGAATAGCGGTGCAATCGCTGCTTACGAAGCATTGGAAAAGCTTTATGAGAAGGGTCTTTGTGCCAGAGATTCGACCTTGCTCTCTAAAGAGAAGATTTGCTTTAGGCCAGGCGCTTCCTGCAATCCAGACGATTGTCCATACGCGAGAGGTTATTACGATAAAATCCGCTCAGTCACCGAGAAAGCAATTCAAAGTGGCAGGCGTTTTTCTCCTGATTACATAGTCGACTTAGCCGAGGAAGAGCAAATCTGTCCGTTTGAGATGGAGCTTGATCTCTCACTTTGGAGCGACGTCATCATCTGCGACTATAACTATTTCTTCGATCCTCTTGTCAAACTTGAGAGATATTTCGGCGAAGAAGCCGACCCATCAAAGTACGTTCTCCTTATTGATGAAGCCCATAATCTCGTCGAAAGAGGCAGAGATATGTACGGCTCTCATGTTTCGCTCCTTGAGTGCAAGAGCGCCAAGAAAGCCATCGGCACCAAAACGAATAAGCCTTTAAGGCTTGCCCTCAATAAAATCTTAAGAACTCTAAAAGCTCTCATGGAAGAGAACGAAGAGGAGCATAAGATCTTTGAAAAGGTGCCAGATTCCTTGCTTTCCGCTCTCGATTCATTAGGAACAAAGCAAAGGTCTTTAGACAAGGAACAACATCTTCCATACCCAACGGAATACCGCGAATTCTCTAGAGAATGTCACGCTTTCACATCAATTTATGAAGGGTACTCAGAACATCTAACCTGTTATGTCGAGAAGAAGGGCGATGACTTTATCTTTAGAATCTATTGCCCAGACCCAGCGCCTCTTTTGAGCGAGTCTCTCAAAAAGGTCAAAGGCCACGTGCTTTTCAGCGCGACTCTCTCGCCAATCGAATATTACATGAACGCAATCGAAGGAGAGGAAGGAAAGCCATATCTTTTGCTCCCGTCCCCATTCCCTCCAAAGAACTTCAAAATCATTGTTGCCCCAGGCGTCTCAACCAGATACAAAGACAGAGCGAAAAACTACGATGAGGTCGCAAGATATCTTGAAACATTCGTATCAGGAAAGAAGGGGAATTACTTTATATTCTTCCCATCTTACGAGTACCTAGAAAACATCAAGGAAAAGCTTTCA
>CAMKAQ010000080.1 GCA_946410525.1 uncultured Caryophanales bacterium
CGTCGTAATGTTTGACGAGAGCGTTCATCGCTTTGTTCATCTCGTCTTTGTCTAATTTCTTAATTGTTTCGATTTCGAGCTCGTAATATTTCACTAAATCGTTCTTAAAATCAATCATGTTCGCCCCTTTCTAAGGTCATTATTAGATTAACGGCTTCTGATAAAGAATGGCACACAAAATCCGGTTTCGCATCTACGAAGCGTATTGGAGGGTTCGGAGTTGTGTCTAAGAAGATGGTTCTGCATCCGGCGTTGATTCCGGTTTGGATGTCTCTATCCGTATCTCCGATAAACCAGGATTTGGAGAGGTCGATATTGAACCTTTCTTGAGCCTTTTTGAGAAGACCGATCTTTGGTTTGCGGCAATCGCAGTCAAACTTGAGTTCAGGAACCTCGCCTTCAAAGCCTCCAGCAGGATGGTGTGGGCAGAAGTAGAGGCCATCAAGATAGGCCCCACTTTTTCCAAGAAGGGTTTCCATCTTGTTATGAATGTTCTTGAGCTCTTCAAAGGTCGTGTCACCACGAGCAATGACAGGCTGGTTGGTGGCGCAGATTGCCAAATAGCTGGATTCGTTGATTGTCTTGATTGCTTGGGCTGCGTCATCAGCGAGTTCTAACTCATCGGTTTTCTTGACTAAGCCACGGTATTTGTTGATGGTTCCGTCTCTGTCCAAAAAGATGCATTTTTGCAAATTTGAGAGGGATTTGCCGTGGATAATTCCGTTTTTGAGGTCTTTTTCGACCGAATAATACCTGTTTGGGGTGCCGCAGTCTTTGACGTATTCGCTCGATCTATAGGCGAACGCTTTGCCCTCTTCGACGAAGTGTTTTAGGACCGCTTTTTCGAAGTCGATTTTCTCTGGTTCTTTGATGAAGTCGAGCACCTCTTTTGAGCAGACATAAAGGCCTGCGTTGGTGAGGTTCTCATAGTAGTAGTCGCGGACGTTGTGCTTGCTATCAATTTTGGTGATTTTCTCCTTGTTGTCAGTAACAAGGAGATCGCTGTCGAATGGGTGTGAATTTGGATGCGCAAAAGCGGTCAAAGAGGAACCCTTTTCCATATGGAAACGGTGGAACCTCATCCAATCGACGTCGAGCATCAAATCACCAAAGCAAAGAATGAAATCATCTTTGATGATCTCTTTGGCGAAATATAATCCTCCGGCTGTGCCTAAAGGAGATTCTTCTTTTATGTATGAGATGTTGACCCCAAACTTCTTTCCGTCTCCGCAATAGTCCGAGATGAGTTTTCCGTTTTTGGAGATGATTATGACTAAATCTAGGATGCCGCTTCTCTTAAGGCTTTCGATTTGCCATTCGATGATCGGTTTCCCGTTTAGTTCAACCATTACCTTTGGTAAATCGCCGGTGATGGTCTTAAGTCTAGTGCCTGCTCCGCCTGCTTGTATTACTGCGTACATCGCTACTCCATGAAGATGATTGAGCAACCAGCCTGGTCAAGCTCAAACGGCATTTCTTTGAGATTCGATAAGGCTTTTCTAACGGCCTCTTTCTTTTCTTCGGACTCAACGTAGAAGAGAAGGAATCCGCCTCCGCCAGCACCAAGGAGTTTGCCTCCGCTTGCGCCGGCTTCAATGGCTTTTTCATATGCTTCGTCGATAAGTGGGTTGGAGATTCCGTTGGCTAAAGACTTTTTAAGTTCCCAACCTTCTTTGAGGATTGGGCCAAGAGCATCGACATTATTGTTTTCGAATTCCGCCTTAAGGCGCTTTGTCATTTCACAAAGCTTTTTAGTGGCTTCGATCTTGTCTTCGTCGGTGGCCAGGTTCTTGGTTTCCTTGGCAAGGATGTTATTCGCATCACGGACTTCGCCTGTGTAGAACATCATGAGATTCTTCTCGAGTTTGGCGAAAGATTCTTTCTTCATGATGATCGGTTCGACTTTGACGAATCCGTCTGGGCAGAACTCGTAGTAACGAAGACCGCCGAAAGCGGAAGCGAACTGATCTTGTTTTCCGATTGGGTTTCCAAGTTCGTTGATTTCTATCTCACAAGCTCTCTTGGCAACCTTATAGGTTGAAGCGGCTTGTTCGTTCCAGGTGTACATAAGCTTTAGAAGGGCAACAGTGAAAGAAGAGGATGAACCAAGACCGGTTCCCGAAGGGATGTCGGCCATGGAGGTGATTTCGATGCCTTTGTTGCCGAAGTCTTTCAAAACCTGTTTGAAAATGCGGTGTTCGATTTTCTCGACATCTTCGACTATCTCGGTTTTTGAGTATTTGAGAGTGATTGATTCCTTGTTGAAGGCAGGGTTGATAGCGAGGTAGCAATATTTCTTGATGGTGGTGGAAATAACGCAGCCACCGTATTTCTCATAGAAAGAAGGAATATCGCTTCCGCCGCCGCAGAAGCTAACCCTGAAAGGGGCGCGAGAGATGATCATGATTCGTTGATCCTTTCTGAAAGCCTAAACATTTTACCACTTAAAAGTGGTCTTTCGTGCTAAAATCTTCGAGACGGAGAATCTTATATGAACGAACCATTGATTTTGACGATGGACTTTGGGACCCAAAGCGTCCGAGTCGCCCTTTTCGATAAACGTGGCTACATGGTTGCCATGAAGAAGAAAGACTACGACCAACCATACTTTTCGGTTAAACCAAACTGGGCTGAGAAAGACCCTCGCGAATACTACGCAGACCTTTGCCAATGCACCAAGGAACTCATTAGAGACAACCCTTCCTCAGTCGGCAATATTAAAGGCATAACCCTTACTTGTTTCCGTGACACAGCAGTCCTTTTGGACAGCGATATGAAGGTCATCAGACCAAGCGTCCTTTGGCTCGATCAAAGAAACGCAAAATGTGAAAAACCCCTGCCAAAACTGGCTCAATTCCTTTTTAAGCTCGTTGGAAAAACCGACACCATCAACTTTAACAGACGTAGATGTGTAGCCAATTGGATCCAAGAAAACGAGAAAGAAAACTGGGCAAAAGTTTATAAATATGTCCCTGTCTCAAGCTACATCCATTTCTTGTTAACGGGCGAACTCAAGGACTGCGCTTCAAACTGCGCGGGCCATTACCCAATCGACTTCAAAAACAAGCAGTGGTACAAGAAACCAGAGAAACACCTTACTGGTCAGATCTTTGGTTTAACAAGAGACGTTCTCCCAGAGCTCGTTGGTGAAGGCGACGTCATCGGAAAGATCACAAAGAAAGCCGCCGAAGATTCAGGAATACCAGAAGGCACGATTGTTTATGCTGCCGGTTCAGACAAATCTTGCGAAACCCTCGGTATGGGCGTCATCGACGAAACTCTTGGGGCCGTTAGCTATGGAACCGCCTCTTCGATCGAGACAACTACCGCGAAATATCACGAATCAGAACCTTTCCTCCCAGGTTATCCTGCTGCTGCGAAAGGTTTCTACAACATGGACATCCAAGTCTACCGTGGCTATTGGATGATCAATTGGTTCATGAAAGAGATCGCTGGCAAAGAAAACCCAGATGACCCAAAGACAATCAATTACTACAACGAACATCTTAATGATGTTCCTGCTGGTTGCGATGGCCTTATTCTCCAACCATATTGGGGACCAGGACTTTCCCGTCCGTTAGCCAAAGGCGCAATCATCGGTTTCAGTGACTCAACCACAACCGAACACATCTATCGTTCTATCATCGAAGGCATCGCATACGCCTTACGTGAAGGCTTGGAACACTTCGAAAAGGTCCTTAAGCACAAGATTCCTGAATTAAGGGTTTCCGGTGGTGGATCTGTAAGTGATGAAATCTGCCAAATCACCGCTGACGTATTTGGTAAGCCGGTCAGCAGAGTCCAGACCAAAGAGAGTTCCTCTCTTGGAGCCGCTATCGCTGGATTTATGTCGATCGGCGAATACAAGACCGTTGACGAAGCCGTCAAAAAGATGGTTCGTGTCAAAGACACGTTCCAGCCAAAGAAAGAGAACGTGAAGGTCTACGATTACCTTTATAAAGAAGTTTATTTGAAGCTCTATCCAGCATTAGCGAAAAACTACGCGAAGATTAAGCGTTTCAATAACGGAGATATAAAGTAATTACTTACGAATGAATTCGAAGAGAGCGCCTGGCTTGATCTCGCGCTCTTTTTCTTTGGCGGAAAGAAGCCTGTCGACGATGCCGACGATTAGGTCTAAGAAAAGACGTGCCTTAGCTTCGACGTCGCATTCAAGCATCTCGCCATTGGCGATAGCCTGATTTAACAAAGTTACGAGAGTTTTGAATGGGCTCTCGCCATTTAATGTTTTGATGGCGGTGTATGTTGTGTAATCGCGTGTTGCGGTGACTTTGAGGAAATAGAGCTGAGTCCTGTCTGAGTCATAAAGGCTTTCATAACGATCGCAGACAAGCTTTAATCCCGCGAGTCCGCCAGCAGTGGTAGACATGATTCTTGGGAAAAGGGTCTCATTGTATTCTTCTCTTTGTAACTCAAAGAGAGCGTTGAAGATATCTTCCTTCTTCTCGAAGTAGTGATAAACCAAACCATGGGAGCAACCGCTTTCGGTTGAAATGGCATCAATGGTCACCTCATCAAAACCTTTGGTTGCGAAAAGTTTCAGGGTTTTAAGGAGGATCTTCGTCCTTCTTTTGTCTCTGATAAGCGCGTTTTGCTGTGGTGTCCTTGGCATAAAAATCTCCCGCTTGTGGACTTAATGATATTTCAATCTATAAGACTGTCAATTAAAAATATTACAAATTATTTGCTAGCAGGCTCGGCCTCTTCCTTTTGAGGAACGGTGGCTTGTTTCTTAAGAGCCACTTTGGAAAGGAAGAAGAAGAGGACCGCGAAGCCAATTAAGAGAACGACTCCAAGAACCCATTCCCACGGCTGGACGAGGGTGTATTTCCAAACGAGGGAGTCGTTGATCATGCTTTGGTTAACATACATCGAGACAAGAGAGCCGAGGATGAAACCGAAAACAGCAAGATAGGTGCCGTCATGATGTTTCGCAAGGAGGCTCTTCATGAGTTTGCTTGTAAGTATGAAGCCAGCGGCGATACCGACCAAGAGAGAAAGGGTAAGGAAGATGCCGCTTACGAGTCTATTTGAATTGTGGAGGATTGAATTCTCGCCAACGAAGATGTGGACGCATGGGTCGTAGAGACCGGCAACGAAGAGGAGCATGGCGCCGCTGATACCAGGGATGATGCAAGCCATCGCGGCGATGAAGCCAGCGGCGAAAACGGCGATGTAGATCCACCAATCTCCGGCGATGAAAGCGGCTTCGAAATTGCCCCAGTTATTGAGCTTAGCAACTGCGCTCAAAAT
>CAMKAQ010000081.1 GCA_946410525.1 uncultured Caryophanales bacterium
AAGCGTTATAAAAGTCAAAATACTCAATATTCTCACTAATCTTATTAAAACTGCCTAAAAGTTGATTAAAAGAAATAGTCAGCGCACGCTTATCACCATTCTCCTTTTTGTTCGCTTTGAATGTGTTGACAATTATCTGCGACTCTGTGTTCATTGGGTTCGACTCATCAACCCATTCTGGTTTGGTTCCTAGCGGGTTTTCTATATATTTTTCATTCCCGTAAAGTGCTTTTACTAATTCAAAATAGCCTTCTTCAAAATTTGAATCTTCTGACAAATCAATCCATCTTCTTTGTTTTAGATATGTAGGAATACAAGAATCTACTTCTTCTCCTCTTTTTTCAAACAAAACAGGTATAAATTTGGTGTTTTCAACATTCGAATATACTTCACCGGAGATGATTTGAGTTTCCTTTCCAGCTCCACCTGTTCTTGAATCAGCTTTTTTCTTGTAATCAGGAGATAACAATATCAAAACATTAGTTATCGTTGGATCGTTTACGCATTTTTCCATAAAATTATTCATATCATTGCCAAGTTTCATGTGAAATTGATCAAGAACAACATCAACTCCATCGTCTCTAAGCCTCATCGCGAAATCGACAACTCTATCAATATATTTTTGATTGCTCCAACAATATGAAATAAACACTCTCGGTTTTTCTATCTTTGCCATACCTTTCTCCTTTTTAACATAAAATCATTTTTGTATTTTGGTTTCTTCCAAAACCTTAAGCATCATGTCGTGGTTATATTCAAAACCCTTTTCTTTTAAGCTTTTAATATCGTAGATAGCTGCTTGCGGCATTTTTATCCGCCTTCCGTTAACAGTTAAAGATTTCCAACGACCCATCCAAACTACATATTCGGCTTTGACGTTCTTTATAATACTAAGGAATTTGCTATCAATGAAACAATTGTGAGGATAATACTTTCCTAATGGCTCTTTTCTATTTAAATCTTCTTTGTCAATTACTTGGACATAGTTATTAGATTCATCGCAAACAAATAGAACGCAAGTTTTGCATTTTGGATAATTGCTCCTATATGAATCCACTTTATTAGAATGGTTTATCAACACTCTTTCAAAGTTTTTTGAATAACCTATGAAGTTAAAATCTTCGTTATTAAAAGTATTCGGAACAAAATATAAGCTTGCGTTGTATTTATTTTTATAATCCTTTCTCATAAGTTTTCTCATGTAGGTATTTTCCCTTTGAAACGCATTCGCTATTTTCTTTCCATTTTTTTCATTAACGCAATCGTCAATTCTCATAACATCCATCATAATTTTGTGCTTTTCGTTGTGAAAATCTGGAGGAAGACTATCTTTGGATGAAGAATCAATCCAAGATTTAGCGAATAAAAAGCTCTTTATAAGTCTTTCAATACGAAAACAATGGAAAAAGTTCCCGAAATAAGCGATTTTTCCATGAGGGATTGACTTAAAATTCTTGATTACAAAACTTTCGTTATCCATTGTCTCCATAGGTTAGTTATCCTTTGTGAAAAAATATAAACCATTAAGGCAATTGCTACAGCAATAAAAAAGCGATACTGGTTTTTTGTTATAACCTGTGTGGTCGGTGTAATCCATCTCTGCAGCCATTAAAAAAACGCTGATTGCATCAGCGTTTTGTGGACAATTGGTGGCCGAGGGGCTCGAGCCCTCGACCTCATGCTTGCAAAGCATGCGTTCTCTCAACTGAGCTAAAGCCCATTTGAGCCATCCGATTATTGAACCGATATCTGACCCCCCTATTGACTTATATATAGCTAAAAAGATATATCTTTTCCTTAGAGGTAACCCATATGAAGAAAAGTTACGGAATATTGATGCTCTTGCCGCTCCTAATTGGAAGCTGCGTGAAAGAAAGAGCCTTCGAAGAAAAGACAATCAAGGCCAGATATGTTGATAGCAAATATGATACGACAGCCACTCTCCGTTATTATTCTGGAAGCGTGATCCCCTACATCTCACTAAAGGAATACCATTCTTTGCTATACCGCGGAAGGACCTTCAAAGAAGGAAGGGATTATCTCGATATCAAAACGGAAAAATCATGGAATGGGCAAATTGATTATGTCGTGACCGTCTATGGAGGGCACGAAGCGAGATTCATCGTGGAAAATAACACCATGGTCTCAGATGACCTTTGGTCTTTTAAGAACACGAATCTCAATAACCCTGATTGCCCGATATCCTATGATGGCCTCCCTTTTGCGAAGGTAAACGGGTTCACGGTCGACAAAAAAGCCAAACGATCCTCAATCAATTTCACTGATTACGGCCTTCGTTTCTATGGCGTGAAGGATGACATCTATCTTCCTTTGGCTTTTTGCAATGACCTCTTCTCCAATGAGAACATCCTTCAGGGCGCGTATAACACCAAAGACCTCTACTTCTTTAATTACACGGAGAATGAGTCCCTTGATTATTTTGGCAGAGATTATTACGAAGGGATGTATTCAAGCCTTCTTAACGAGAAAGAACGCCTACAGTACGCAAGCTATTATTTCAAAGAGCTTTGCCTTGATTACGATCATTTCCTTGGAAGACCAGGAAGAAGCACTTTGGAAAAGTACTATGATCTTTCTAAGAGCCTCGATGAGGCTTTGGACGGACGTCCATTAGGAAGGAAGATCAAAGAATACATTTATTCAGGTGAACTCCCAAAGATTCTTGCTGGGGCAACCTTATTAGGTTACCTACGTATGGACGGAGGACATTCCGTATACTCGCCTGTTGCTAACACTTTTTACCTTGATGGGGACATCTATACAGCCCCTTCGTGGCAAAGTAATGATGATGTCGCCACAAAAGCAACCACACTCATCTGGGAAGAATATGACAAAGGTTATCCTGAATTCACTCAGTATACACAAACGTACAACCATCGCCCTGAGGTATATGCAGCGAGGAACTCTAAGCTAGGAAAAAGCAAAGGACCTCTAAAAGGTACAGAGACATATACCAAAGATGGCGATACCGCCTATATCCATATCGATGGCTTCATGGGCGAGATTGAGCAAGCCGATGAATGGAAGAAATATTACGAAGGAAAAAGGGGCACCATTCCTTTCGGTGATGGCATTGGAGGCGCGGTAGGCGCGATATCCTATGGCGTTCAAGAAGCATCCAAAGACGATGAGATCGAACACGTTGTCATCGATTTGGCTGCCAACACGGGAGGAAGCACCGATGAGATGCTTTTCATGATTGGTCTATTAACCGGAAGCAAGAACTTCTACACCTATAACAGGATGAATGACCAGTTTATCACCGCGACATATGATTTCGATTTCAATTTCGACAAAGTCTTCGATGAGAAAGACGATGAGATGATTCATCTCCTTGACGATAAAGACATCAGTGTCCTTACCACGAAGAACGGTTTCTCCTGCGGAGGCATCTCCCCTATCTACCTTCATGACGAAGGCTTATTCACGATTGGCGAAGAATGCGGAGGAGGATCTTGTTCCGTCTATTTGCAGTATGACGCCTATGGAAACGAGAACAGAGCCTCTACCCCTTCTCAAACCGTAAACAAAAACGGCAAGAGTATTGATGAAGAGAGACTCAATGTCTGTGACCATCATCTTACCTTCCCAACTGATGAAGGTGGCTCTATTGATTACACAGGGCTCTACGACACGTCTAGCCTTAGAACCATCATCGAAGAGCATTACGCCTAAAAGTATCAAAAACTGACCTGAGAAATTCTTGCTCCGCTTCTTGAGTTTTAAACTGGATTTTCCCCTAACCACTGGTCTTTTCAAAACTCTCAGAATCGGGAATGGTAGATGACTATTCGGGACCAAAAATAAACACCCCTATCACACCAAACCAAGCCGATGATATCCTTAAGGAAGGAGAGCGGAAATGATAAAGATACTAATCTCAATCAATCCAGAACACGTCGCTAAAATCCTTTCTGGCGAAAAGAAATACGAATACCGCACAAAAGCCGCGAAAAAAGACGTTCATTCGCTTATTATCTATGAAACCACGCCAGTCAAACGCGTAGTGGCCGAGGCCGAAATACTAGAAGTTTTGATGTTGCCTCCTGAAGTTCTTTGGAAAGAGACAAAGGATAGTTCTGGAATCAGTAAGTCTTTCTTCGATGACTATTTCAAAGGAAGAAAAGTTGCCTACGCTTACCACCTTGGAAAAGTTAAGGCGTATGACACCCCGCTCATGCTGAGTTCATACGGTGTCAAAACCGCACCTCAATCATTTATTTACATCAACGTATAGGAAAAAAATTCATTGCTATAGCCCAGTTACAGAAAGAAAACCCCCGCAAAACGGGGGTATTTTTTATCAGATGACGGCCGAGTCCACTTCCAATTGAATATTTAATCAGACTTTTTTGCGGTTCCTAAACAAACAAAGAACTCGAAGTCAGTAATCGCGTTTTCCTCTTTGATCTTGTCTTTGTTGAGCAAGGTGTTTGGCACAAGAACGGAAGCTCCGATAAAACCAATTGTGCATTGTCCATCCGTGCTTGCAAGGCGGCAATGGACGGTGTTTGAAGAAAAATCGACTTCGATTTTGCTTACCCTTTGATAGAAACTGCCAATGTTTTGAAGATTTCGAATCTTGCAACGCACCCTACCTTTCAAATCCGGTGAAGAATCACAATCAAAATCAGTCAAGGAAAGCGTTCCATCAAGGGCTTTTTGGTAGAAATCCATAGATGATAGAACGGTGCCAACACCGGTTAGGTGAAGAAAGTTTCGAGGAAAGAAACGAAGGATATATTCTTCCCTATCTTTGAATGAAGGCGATTTCACACGTATCTCTTTATCTATGAGCTGAGAATAAGAAAGCGCGCCGGAGATAATACCAGCGAGAACGCGTTCTTTGAAACTCATTAGAGCAACCGTGGGGATAAAAAAACGGCGTTTTTTAGTGTCGCCGGCACTGCGCGGACAGGTTTTTAGTCTCTGGCCCGACTGATGCAAGGGTATTAACGTCCCTCTTGCTGGACACCATTATGATAATGTAAAACTTTTCACAAAACAAGTGACCTAAAAACGCCCATTAACCTGCACAAAAATAAAAAACGTTCCTAGCATTTTAGCAGGAACGTATTGGTCAGATGGTGGCTGAGGGGGGACTCGAACCCTCGACATACCGGGTATGAGCCGGTTGCTCTAACCAACTGGGCTACTCAGCCATCTTTATGGTGGAACTTAAGGGGCTCGAACCCTCGACCTCATGCTTGCAAAGCACGCGCTCTCCCAGCTGAGCTAAAGTCCCATTA
>CAMKAQ010000082.1 GCA_946410525.1 uncultured Caryophanales bacterium
ATCTTTTAAGGAAGGCGTTTCGAGGATTGATAGCAGCGCGTTCTATGACTGCACATCTTTGAGTACGCTCACCCTCCCTAATAGCCTCAGAACGATCGGCGATTATGGTTTTGAAAACTGTACTTCCCTGACCTCGGTCACTTTCGGCACCGGACTCAGAAAAATCGATACCAGGGCTTTCCATGGTTGTTCATCCCTCTCCTCAATAACTTACTTAGGCGATATGGAGAGCTGGAACAAAATCGAAAAAACCTATTACTGGAACTCAGGAGTCCCCGCTACATACGTACAATGTAACGACGGCGTCGTCCATCTTTCCAACAAGTAAAACTAACCACCGAGTCAGTATATTTTTCCTAAAATGTAAATGGTATAATTTCTTTAGAGGAGAATTAATCCTATGAAAACGAGCAGGTCTTTTATCTTTTTGCTAGCGTTAGGGGGACTTATGGTCTCTTCATGCGGCATTAATCAAGTCCAAAATACCGACCAAAATCAAGATGAAAGCGCCCAATATAGCCCTTATTCCTATTACGAAGAGTCGTCTACTTCTGCCATAACTGACGTTACTCATGGGGAGCCGACTTTAGATTTTCTGGATTTCACCTTGCTCGAAGATGGGAAGAGTTATGCCGTCAGCGGAGGTAGCGATAGAATACCTGGCGATATCGTCATCCCCGCCACGTACAATGGACTCCCCGTCACGCATATAAAAGAGATGGGGTTCACGAGCCCCAGAATCACAACCCTCTACATCCCTAAAGGCGTAACCACGATTGAGGAGGATGCGATCTATTACTGCGACAACCTAGAAACCCTCTTCATCCCTAGCACCGTCAATAGCATCGCTTCGAGAGCCATAGAAGGCTGCCCGAAGTTAAACGTAATCGTAAGTGATGAGAACGCGTGTTTCTCTTCGCTTAACGGCGCTCTCTATGACAAAAACAAAACGAAAATCATCAGGGCTCCTAAATACATAGATGGCTTCGTTTTCCCAAGGACAGTCAAAAGAATCCATCCGGAAGCGTTCCTCACTTGCCAGAATCTCAAATCCATCATCATCCCTGAAGGCATCACCTCGATCGGAGAGGCCGCTTTCGTGAATTCTGGCCTCGTAGAAGTCAAGATTTCTAAGACCGTAGAATCGATTGATGAAAGAGCCTTCTCTTATTGCAAAAGCCTAGAACGCGTGGACTTCTGCTATGATGGCAAAAGCTCCGAGAGCCATCTCATTTCCATTTGCAAAGAGGCCTTTTATTGGTGCAAAGGACTTCAAGATGTCACCCTCCCAGATCACGTAGAGAGTATTGGGAACGAGGCTTTCAAAAATTGCAATAAAGTGAAAAGCTTATCTCTAGGCAAGGGTCTCGTCACTATCGGGGACGAGGCTTTCGATCAGATGAGCTCGATCAAGGAAGTCACCCTTCCAAAAACCGTTGAGTCAGTCGGGAAGCTCGTGTTCGCTAAATGCCCTGAATTAAAGTCCATTCTCGTTGAAGAGGGCAACCCGAATTTCTCTTCTTTCGACGGCGCTCTCTATACCAAAAACCTAGCCAACCTGATTAGATGCCCGGAAGGAAAGACCGCGATCCTTTTCCCTCTAGGTCTCAAAAACTTCCAAAAAGCGGCTTGCTGCAACGCTGCCTTAACCTCCGTCACTATCCCAAATAGCGTGGAATCTCTCGCAGATCACCTTTTCTCTGAGTGTGCCTCTTTAGCCACGGTCTCTCTTCCAAACACCATTACATCCATCCCGGATTACGCTTTCGCAAAATGCTCATCTTTAACTTATTTCACGATCAATAAAAACATCGAGACGATAGGGGATTGGGCGTTCTACGGCTGCCAAACTTTATTCGGCATCGAAATCCAAAACGGCGTTTCCATCATTGGTTATTCCGCGTTTGACGGTTGCAAATCATTAGCATCGCTCTCTTTCCCTGATAGCGTCACCGAAGTCGGATCCAACTGTTTCTTTGGATGCCACGCTTTGGAATCGGTCGCTTTCGGCAGCGGAGTCAGAAGCGTAGGAGATTACGCTTTCGCTGAATGCGAATCCCTTTCGACGATGACCTATAGCGGCACCGTTGAGAAGTGGGGCGAAGTCGCTAGGGGTGGAGCCTGGGTTAAAAATACCAAAATCACATCGGTGACATGCGCTGATGGCGAGGGTACCATTGCCGTTTCCTCTTATTTGTAATGCGTGTTCCAAATAGATGAACAGATTTTACGAATTATATCGTCACATAAGTGAAAGCCTTCACCAAAGGCATACGTATATCCGTGAAAGGAGAACACTCTTATGAAGAAGAACAACGCTTTAATCTTTTTAGCCTCAGTAGGAAGCCTAATGCTTTCTTCCTGCCTTTGTGGGTGGAATGGCCCTTTGCCAAACGGAAAAGGAGACGAAGTCTCAATGGCTGCCTCTAGCAGCGTTCCTCTTTCCTCAGAGGAACAAAGCGGACCAAAGGATGAACTCATCGGCCAAGGTGCCGATCTTGAGCAGGATGTAGAAGGAAACCGCGTCTTCCGTATTGAGGAATTCACCGAGCCTTTCAAACTCTGTAAGACAACGACCTCAACCTTGGACACTCTCAAATATGGGGACGTCATTATTTCGAGCAATCTCTATGTCGCACCTCAGTTTGCCGCCTCTGACATCAATGGGGATGGATATCGCGAATTGGTGTTCCTTGAGAAAACAGAAGACAGAAACAGAAGCTTTGTCGTCTATGACGTGAAGAACTCCAATATACTTTTTAAGCAAGCGGATTTGACCGTTGAGAAACACAGTCATTATGCTTCATACCGTTATTCCTATGACGTGAGAAACGGTCGCTTGACTTTCCTCCCATATCTCGGCAATTTCAGCGAGAACTCAATCGTTGATTATGGCCATCTTAAGTGGAGTGAGGAGAAAGGCTGTTACTTCGAATGGGAGAATATCCTTGGCATTGAGAAAATCGAGTTCGTCCGTTTCTTCCTTAACGATGAGAACATGACGCCTGTCCTGCCATCGAACCCAGGGAATGTATACACATTCGAGACAAGCAAACAGTATTACATGGAGTTCAAGATCACCAGAAACAAAACCGATCGTGAGCTTGATGATATGCTTCTCGAAGTGGTTTGGGGCAACGACAACCCATCTCATTTCGGAGAGATCCGTAGCCCTTGGAACAGATCCCCGGTCCAGAACGATGTCGCCAAAGGCCAATATTACTATTACTTCACCGTGGTCAATCCATGTGAGGAAAGAGTCTGGGATTGGTATCTCACCGATTACGGATTCCAGATCAACTACAAAGTCGTCGAATAAACATAATAACGAAAGGAGAAATTCCTATGAAAAAGAACATTTTTATCCTACCTTTGCTGGCGATTTCGGTGCTTTCAGGATGCACGACGCCAACAAATGCCGAATCATCTCCGCTTTCTTCCAAACAAGAAGAACCTAAGGGTGAGCGTATCGAAGCAGAAGAGGTCGATAACGCTTTTGTCAGATTCACTCTTCCGGAGTTTGATGGCACCTTTACCACATCCTACATCCAAGTCAGCAGCCGTCTTCCAAGCCTCAGCTATGGCGACACAGTCATCACCGAAGGCGCTTACCTCGAATACTATGCAGCTGACATCAATGGAGACGGATATAGGGAGCTGATTTTCGAGGAGAGGTTAATAGACAAAGCCGAGAAAGGGCATTATGTCGTCTATGACATCAAGAACGATAAGAGGCTCTTCGATCAGAAAAACATGACTGAGCAGAGATATGGCTACCTCGTTAAGTATTATCTCGAATGTGAGGTCATCGATGAACATCTTGTCTTCAAGGCCTTTGATGGCAAATCACCAGATAAGCCTATCGATTATGCCCACATAAGGTGGAGCGAGAAAAAAGGTTGCTACCTAGAGCTCGAGAATCCTTACGACATCAAGAGCATCGTCCTAGAAGGCATCTATACGACTGTTGGATCCACCAAGCTTCATTTGGACGGAGGCCGCAAAGAAGACGGTGAGGCCATCGATCTCTACTATCTCGAGAAAGACACCTCTTATGAGATGAAAATCACTGTGGTCCGCGGCAATTTCAAGGAATACTTAGCCCCAGGGTTCCTAACCATGGAGTGGGATTCGAGAAAAACCGACATGCCTACTATCTACAACTTGGAAAGGAGCTCTGACCCTGAAACCGGAAAATATGTCATAGAATTCTCCACGAGCGACATCGGCGATTACGATCTTCACGACTGGACTTTCTATTTCGGATCCTATGGATTCTCCTTCTATTCCAAGGTGATGCAAGGATTAGCCAATTAATAGCGGTGGAAACACCGCTTTTTTGTTGCGTTCTAAACACGTTTTTTATCGTGAATGTCTTTAGAATGGTCTCAGCGTTGTGCCATAATATGTTCAATGTTTAGAAATGATATCTGTGCACGACATTTCGTGTCTAAAAAGGAGTTTGCAAAGATCGTTGATGATCTTAATGCTTTTGCTTTGTTGGATGATGACACTAAAAAAGATATTCAGTCTGAATATAATGAAATAATTTCGACTGAGACGCCTCATTTGGCCCTAAAAAGGCATGGAACAATTCCGAATGACGATTGGAAGGAAACATTGACTGCTCAAAACATAAGAAGTGATACGTTTTTCAAAAAACACCCTTCTTTCTACTTGAATTCAGTTGAAAAAGAATTTCGTTCCATAGTCGGCAACAAAAACGCGATTTTTGTTAATTCTTTTAGAAAAGGAAGAGAAAAAGCTAACGTTGTTAATGTTATTTCGAACAACGACTATCTTGTTTTTATCTATAATCGCTTAATTAACTCTACCCAAACTTATGTTGTTTTTTCTGCTATACCTCTAGCCGCCATCGAAAAGGTAGAGCGTTTTAGCTTTCTCAATGATTTCGTGCCTGGTGAACGACACGATTTTTGTTTTGAAACAGAAATATCTGAGTTCGATGACCCGTATCTTGGGAAAACCAGCTTGACTAGCACAAAGTTAATGATCGGAAAAGTCACGTGATAGTCTCATACCGAGTTGTGCAACGATATGAAAGAGATATATAAGTACACTTCCCTTCATTCTGCCATTCTCATATTAAAAAGTGGTGGAGTTGTTCTAAATAACCCAGAGAACTTCAACGATCCAAATGATTGCTCCTTTTTTGACGACAAGAAGGAAAAGATAAAGTCTGGCAAAATAATTGACGACTACGCAGCATACAAAGCGATTGATCATCTCG
>CAMKAQ010000083.1 GCA_946410525.1 uncultured Caryophanales bacterium
TCAGAAAAACACCAGCAAAAACTTCGCTTCATGCCAGCTTCTTTCCAAAGCCAAATTCTCTTTGGTTGAGCAAAAGAACGGTGGATACGCCCTTTCGGAGAGCGAGGTCATTTCCTTGCCTGATGGCAAGGGCGATTTGACGAGATTAGCCATCTTCAGCTTCCTTAGTGAGGTCAGCGTCAAGCTCATCTCGGAAGAAGAAGCCGATCAGATCTATCCTTGGCTTTGTCAGACCATGGATTTGCTCAAAGAGCCAGGCAAAGAAGCCTCCAGCGCGTTGATCTATCTATGTCATTTGTTATCCGTCATTGGCTATGGTTTAGAGGTCAATGAGTGTGTCACATGCGGCAAAAAGACCAATATTGTTGGCGTTTCCTTTAGAGATGGTGGGTTCGTCTGCGGTGATTGTGCATCGCCTTCCATGAAAATGACGCCAAGAAACCTCAAGATCCTTAGATTCTGCTTCAAGTGTGGACTTGAGGATGCCTTAAGGGTCAACTTCGAGCCTAAGGAAAGCCTTTCTTTATTAAAGAATCTTATTAGTTACGTCGAAGATTTCACCGGCGTTAAAGTCAGAAGTCTTGAGTTGCTTTAAAAACAACTTTACAATCAAAATAGTTCACTTATAAAGGGTTGACTTTGATATTTGTCAACCCCCATATTATACTAGGCTCTCGAAGAGAGAATTTTTTATTCGAAAGGATACATATGGCAAACAAAAACTCATTTGAGAAAATCACAACCCATCTTCAACAGACCGGTTATGTTTTTCCAGGTTCACAGATATATGGAGGCTTATCCAACAGTTGGGACTACGGCCCATTAGGTGCCGAGCTCAAAAAGAACGTCCGTGAGGCATGGTGGAAGAGATTCGTTCAGGAATCCCCAACCAACGTCGGCATCGATGCTGGCATCCTCATGAACCCACGCGTTTGGGAAGCCACCGGTCACGTCACGACCTTCAATGATCCAATGGTTGACTGCAAGGCTTGCAAAGCCCGTCACCGTGCGGATGAACTCATCAAGTCTGAATTCCCGGATGCCGATGTCGATAACATGACCTTCGAACAGATGGACGAATTCATCAAAGAACACGACGTTAAGTGTCCAGTCTGCGGAAAGGCTGATTTCACCCCAATCCGCAAGTTCAACATGATGTTCAAGACTCACATCGGCGTCACCGATGACAGCAGCAGCGTCGTCTACCTCCGTCCAGAGACCGCTCAAGGCGTCTTCGTCAACTTCAAGAATGTCCAGCGTACTCAAAGAAAGAAGCTTCCATTCGGTATTTGCCAGACTGGTAAGAGCTTCCGTAACGAAATCACCCCAGGGAACTTTACTTTCCGTATCCGTGAGTTCGATCAGATGGAAATGGAGTTCTTCTGCAAGCCAGGAACTGACCTTGAATGGTTCGCTTACTGGAAGGATTACTGCCTCAAATTCGTCGAGAGCCTCGGACCGAAAGCCGAAAACCTTCGCTTCCGCGATCACGAGCCAGCCGAGCTTGCTTTCTACTCCAAAGCCACGACCGACGTCGAATATGACTTCCCGGATCTCGGTTGGGGAGAAATCCTCGGTGTTGCCGACAGAACCGACTACGATTTGAAGCGTCACCAGGAATATAGCAAAGAGGATATGACCTACTTTGATCCTGAGACCAATGAGAAATACATCCCTTATGTCATCGAGCCATCCATGGGTCTTGATCGACTCATGCTCATGGTCATGATGGACAGCTACGATGAGGAAACCTTGGAAGGCGGCGACGTCCGTACCGTCATGCACATCCTCCCAGCTCTCGCCCCATACAAAGTCGCTGTTCTCCCATTATCTAAGAAGCTTGAAGACAAGGCTAAAGAAGTCCTTTCCGTCCTCAACAAACATTTCCAGGTTACCTATGACGTCACCGGTTCCATCGGCAAGCGTTACCGCCGCCAGGACGAAATCGGCACCCCATACTGCGTAACCGTTGACTTCGACACTCTCGAAGACAACACCGTCACCATCCGCGACCGCGATACCATGCAGCAAATCCGCATGCCAATCGACGAGCTCGTCAAACATTTTGAAGACAAATTCGTATTCTAAGTTCGCTTAAAGGAGGCAATTGATGGCCTATTCACCTGAACTCATCGACGCATTATTGGCCCAAACCGATATCGTCGATGTCATCAAGGCTTACATCCCGGTTACCAAAAAGGGCCGCAACTACATGGCCCTTTGTCCTTTTCATGATGACAAGCATCCAAGCTTGTCCATCTCCCCAGAGAGGCAGATCTTCAAGTGCTTCGTCTGTGGAACCGCCGGAAACGCCATCTCCTTCGTCTCCAAATACGAGAAGATCTCTTATGCTGAAGCTGTCCGTAAGGTGGCCGATATCGTCGGCTTCCATGATGACAGACTCGAAAAAGAGGCCTTTGTCCCCAAGAAAGACCTAACTCTAGAGCCTTTATATAACTGCATCAACGATTTGCAGAAGTTCTATGAGTATGACCTTAGCATCCCAGAAGGCAAGATAGCGAAAGATTACCTTGCTGAAAGAAACATCGATGACGCTCAGGTAAAGAAATACAAAATCGGTTATTCCTTAGCCGACGGCAGAAAGACCATCGAGTTCTTGCTTGCCCATAACCATTCCCTCAAATCCATCGAGGATATTGGCATTGCCTTAGCGAGCAATAACGCCAAAGACGCTAACGCTGGAAGACTTATCTTCCCGTTATGTGACCCTAATGGCCAGGTCGTCGGATTCAGCGCCCGCAAGCTTAAGAAAGAGCAGGATCAGAAGTACGTCAATTCTCCTGAGACCCCAATCTTCCACAAAGGCAAGATTCTCTATAACTACCATAACGTCAAAGGAATCGCCCGCCACGAAGGCTATGTCTATGTTCTTGAAGGATTCATGGATGTTATGGCTCTCGACAAAGCGGGAATTCCTAGCGCCGTCGCCCTTATGGGAACCGCGTTATCGTCCGATCAAATCGCGTTATTAAGGAAACTTAACTGCGAAATAAGGCTCTGCCTTGATGGTGACGCCGCCGGTCAGATTGGCATGATGAAGATCATCACCCAGCTTAACGCAGCCGGCTTGCAATACCGTTTGGTCAGCAATCCTAATGATTTACGTGACCCAGACGATATTCTCCAAGAAAGCGGTCCTGTGGCCTTAAAGGAAGCCATGTCTCATCTTGTCGATGCGATGGACTTCCAAATCAACTATTACCTCAACGTCAAAAAGCTTGAGACTCCTGATGAACGCCGTAAAGTCATGCTTTACTTCATTAGGTTCCTAAGAAACGTCCCAGCTGGCATCGACCGTGATAATTACATCGCCAAACTCTCTAAAGCGACTGGCTATGAGATGGAGGCAATCAGGTTCCAAATCAACCGAAAGGTCGTGAGCAAAGAGGACGAAGAGGAAGCGAGCATCGCCGTTGATGAACTCGACTTCTCAAGACTCCATCCTGAGAAACTTCTCCAAAAGAGGCTCCTTAGGGCGGAACGACAGGCTCTCTACTACATGCTTAGTGAGATGAGCGCAGTCAAATACTTCGAAGATAAGATCGGCAATTTCTATACATCGGTTTACAACCAAATCGCCAACTACATCGTCGATTACCAAGAGTCGCGAAAGGAAAGCGTGACGTTGCCGCTACTTATCAACGATATCTCGAATGCAAATGATGAAGACGCTGATACGTTAATCAGCCGTCTGACCGAAATATCATCTGAACGTTATTACCCGCCTTACACCGACCAAGGGATGCAAGAGGTAATCGACGTCATCAAAGACGAGAAAGACAAGATATTCGATCGTGAGCAAACCGCCAAAGCCATCGCAAGGAAAGATGCCGATCCTCACCAAATCGGCGAAGCCCTCAAGGACTTTGCGGCAAGACAAAGAGAACGTCTCAAACGCAATAAAAAAGATTAAAGAAAGGAAGCAAAACCCCATGCCAAAGAAAGAAAAACAAGAACTTGCTGAAGAAGGCAAGAAAGCTAAGAAGGCTCCTGCTAAGAAGGCAGCCAAAAAGAAAGCCGAGGATGATGCTTTCGAATCTTTTGACGCCGGTTTTAACGACGTCGACATCGACGATTCCGAAGATTCAGGCCTTGAAAAAGCCTTAGAAACAATCAAAAAGCAATTCATGAAAAAGGCCAAATCCAGTGGCTCTATCAATCAAGAAGAGCTTTTGGATGCGACTGCCAAATTAGATATCAGCGAAAATGATTTAGAAACTCTCATCGCTTTCTTCAACGAGAACAACATCAAAGTTATTACCGACGAGGAAGAAGCCGAAGATGATGAGAACGACCCATCGATGCTCGACCTTGAAAAGGCCAATCGCGAAGCCGAGGAAGAAGAAATCGATGACGTCGATATCGACGAAACCGATCAGGAAATCGCAAACATCGATGACAGCACGATTGATGAATTCGCCAGAGTCCAATCCGGCGATGTCAAAGTCAATGACTCGGTCAAGATGTACCTCAAGGAGATTGGCAAGGTTCGCTTGCTTACCGCCAAAGAGGAAACCGAGCTTGCCGAAACCATCAAACGTGGCGAAGCCGCTAAAGAACAATACGATAAGAGAGTCGCCCACAAAGACGAAGAACTTCAGGCTCTTAAAGAAAAATGCGAAGCCGAAGGACTCGACTATGACAAAGAGGCCCGCATGCTCGAGGCTGATTTGAGAGGTCTTTACTATGAAGGCGAAGAAGGCGTTAACGCGAAGAACCGCTTAATCACCGCCAACCTCCGTCTTGTCATCGCTATCGCGAAACACTACGTTGGTCGTGGCATGCATTTCCTTGATTTGATTCAGGAAGGCAACATGGGTCTTATCAAAGCCGTTGAAAAGTTCGATTACACCAAAGGTTTTAAGTTCTCAACCTACGCCACTTGGTGGATCCGTCAGGCCATCACCCGTGCCATCGCTGACCAAGCCAGAACCATCCGTATCCCAGTTCATATGGTTGAAACCATCAACAAGATGACCAGAGTTCAGCGTCAGCTTGTCCAAGAGCTTGGCAGAGACCCAACACCAGAGGAAATCAGCAAAAAGATGGAAGGTGCTCTCACTCCAGAGAGAATCCGTGAGATTCAGCGCATCGCTCTTGAACCTGTTTCCCTTGAAACCCCAATCGGTGAGGAAGATGATTCCCACCTTGGCGATTTCATCGAAGATAAAGAAGTCCAATCCCCAGAGGAATTCACCACAAAGTCTCTCTTAAAGGATGAACTTTAC
>CAMKAQ010000084.1 GCA_946410525.1 uncultured Caryophanales bacterium
TGGGAATCCCAGGAGAGTCTTTGAAGAACGTTTTCAGCGCGAATGAATTCTTAACGAGAATCAACCTTATGGGCGCTTATCTCCCAGAAAGCAACACCCCTATCTTCCATGCGAAGAAGGTCGCGGTTGTCGGAGGAGGCAACGTCGCGATGGATGCCGCTAGATGCGCTAGAAGACTTGGCGCGGAGGTTTCTATCGTCTACCGCCGCACTGAGAAAGAGCTTCCTGCCAGAGTCGAGGAAGTCGAACACGCCAAAGAAGAAGGAATCAAATTCGAACTCCTTACCAACCCAATCGAGATACTTGGAAACGAAGAGGGATCAGTCTCCTCTTTGAAGTGCATAAGAATGGAGCTTGGAGAGCCTGATGCCTCAGGAAGAAGAAGCCCAGTTCCAGTAAAAGACAGCGAATTTGTAGAGGATTTTGACTGTGTCATCATGGCTTTAGGCACTTCTCCAAACCCTCTTATCAAGAACACCACCGCTGGCATTGAGGTAGAGAAACATGGCTGCCTCATCGTCAACGAAGAGGAAGAAACCACAAGGTCTAATGTCTTTGCGGGTGGTGATGCCGTCACAGGCGCCGCAACAGTCATCCTTGCTATGGGAGCAGGGAAAAAAGCCGCTGCTTCTATCGCTAAACGGCTTTTGAAAAAATAATTTCTACACCTTCCATAAAACGGAAAGTGTATTTCTACACCTTGTTGAATCCAAATAGTGTATTTCTACACTTTTTTTACATTTTGAACGTGTAGGTCCGTATTCTTGTGGGTCTTTTCGCATATAGTTTCTTGTGCTTTTTATATGCGAAAGCGCCTTTATTGGAATGCAGATTTATAAAAGGAAAGCCATGTAGCAAGGAAGGGCAACAATTCCATCAGATCTAACGTAAAGATTTTTTGGATGAAGAATGTATCCCGTTCCAATTCTAGATTTGTATTTTTCGATAAAACCTAAAAGAGAGACGGTGGAATAGTTCTTGGAAGATTTGACCTCCACAGGGAAGATTTTTGGATTTGTTTTGCTCTTATTAGATAAAAGGAAATCAATTTCGATATCGTTCCTTTTTTTCTTCTCGTCATAATGAACATAGAAGAAAAGCTTGTGCCCACTTGCGACGAGCATTTGAGCGATGGCGTTTTCATAAAGCATTCCTTGGTTCACCGAAAGCTTTTCTGAAAGAATTGATGCGTAAACATCTTCTGCAATGAGTTCATTCTCATCGAATGCGTGAGAAACAAGGAGGCCCGTGTCTCCCATATAGCACTTTATTGCCGCTCTTTTTTCATTGAGCGACAGGCCAATATTAGGGTCTGTGCAGGAGAAGCACTCATTGCATATCATAGAATCAGCAAGCCAAAAGAAGGTTTCCTCGTATTGCGGGTAGTTAGAATCGGATTCCACGCTACGCAACCTTACGCGTTTTTCATGCATCGAAAGAAAAGATGGAATTTGGTCGAAAATCGAAAGAACCTTGGCCTTAAAAAGCGAGTCAATTTTACCGATGTCGTCACGATAGTTGGTTAAGATATCTCTCTTTTCCTTATCGCAATCAACAAATTGCTTTGATGAAGCTAAAAACTTGCTTAAAGGCTTTGGCATTCCGCCGACGATCATGTACTTTTTGAAAAGCATCATGGCTTTTTGATGCAGACCCCTTTCGAGAGGGGCCCTCTTTTCGTAACAGTCTCGGATATAGGATATGAGCCTCTCCTCACCAAGAGCCCAAGCAAACTCCTCAAAGTCCATTGGGTACATCTTGACCTTCCTTTCCTCACTGGGGATAGTAATGCCTTTCACGTTCTGACGAACGGAAATCAAAGAACCGGTCTCAATATAGTCGTAGCGGCCATCCGCGACCAAGTATTTGATGGATTCCCTTGCCTTAGGAAACGCCTGAACCTCATCAAAGATAATCAAGCTTTCCCTGGGATAAAGAGTTTTTCCATAAACAGCCGAAAGTATCATGAAAAAGGTATCCAAATCGTCAAGATGATCTTGAAATGCATCTAAGACAGTTTGACTCGCCTTGTTGAAATCTATAAGTATATAGGAGCGATAATTGCTCCTAGCAAATTGTTCCACTGCGGTGGATTTTCCTATACGCCTTGCTCCCTCGATAAGTAATGCTTTTTCACCGTTTGATTCTTGCTTCCATTTAAATAACGTTTCAGAAATTTTACGTTTGAACACAATCTTTGGATCCATGTGAAGCCCCCTTAATACGCAAGATAATTTTATTGGAAAATGTCTTAATACGCAAGATGCTGACTTTTGCTTTTTGTCTTAATACGCAAGATGCTGTATAAAAGCCACTGCTAGGAAACATAATTATTGCAAATGTGTGAAAAAAACGCCGACAACGCCGGCGTTTTTATTTTTGTGATTCAATCTTAGAACAGTAGCAATGTGAATGTCGCGATGATAAGCAAGACTAAGGTTCCGTCTAAGCTGACTTTCTTGTCCTTGAATAACGGAATGACATACAAAGTAAGAGCGCCCATGTAGACGAGGTACTTGATGATTCTAAATGCCATCGTGACTCCAGCTACTCCGCCGGCGCCGCAATGAAGGATAAAGGCAAAGAGAAGGTTCAAAGCAACACTTCCCAAGACGACAAAAAAGGTAAGGGTCGCAAGTTCAAAAGTGACTGTTGTAGACTGCTTGGTTTCAGGGGTCTTTTCTTCTTCCATGATTATTTATGTCTCCTAAAGATAACTCGATTATAGGGTAACGTTATGACCCTCTCAATAAATACTTAATTCGGTATTCAATTACTTCTATTTTTCGTTACAGTTTCCTTTCTTTTATTGAGAATATTTCTCAATCACCTCATAATTACATATCATGTTTTACTCAACACGCGACGACAGCAAATTCATCAGTGCTTCAAAGGCTATGCTTCTAGGCATTGCTAGCGATGGAGGACTCTATCTTCCTAAGGATTTCCATCACCTCAGCATTGAAGAATGCCTTGATCTTTCATATACCGAATTAGCCTACAAGATTCTTAGGCCATATCTTGACGACTTCTCTGACGAAGAAGTTAAGAACGCAATCGAGAAAGCCTATTCGAAAAAGAACTTCTTAGAAAAGACGATTGGCCTTAAGCACATCGAAGGCAAATCGTTCTTAGAGCTTTTCCATGGACCGACCCTCACTTTCAAAGACATGGCGCTTTCCCTTCTTCCTCACCTTATGGAAGTCGCGTTGAAAAAGCATGGCCAAAAGAAGCTTCATATCTTGACCGCCACAAGCGGAGACACCGGAAGCGCTGTTCTCAGTGCTTTCAGAGCCCTCCCTTCCGTTGAAGTAAGTGTCCTCTACCCTAATGGAGGAATCTCTTACGTCCAAGAGAGACAAATGCTTTCTTTCTCTTCTTCGACTGCAAGGGCTTTTGCTTTAGCAGATGGCAACTTCGATGATTGCCAAACCTTCGTTAAGAAGACAATGTTAGAAGGAACGAAGGAAGACGCTTTCTCTAGCGCAAATTCCATCAACCCATTCCGTCTCCTTCCTCAGATCGTTTATTACTTCGCTGCCTACATCGGACTCGTCAAAGAGAGCAAGATCAAGCTAGGCGAAAAGATCGATGCGATTGTCCCAACAGGCAATTTTGGTGACGTTTTTGCTGGGTATTTAGCAAAATTGATGGGTTGCCCAATCGATAAATTAGTTATCGCTTCTAACCCAAATAGAATCCTTCCCGACTTCCTTGAGACAGGCAAATATGACCTTCGTAATAGAGAGCTTCTCAAGACCTCTTCCCCATCGATGGACATCCTTATCTCAAGCAACCTCGAAAGGCTTCTTTATCTTTCGTGCAAATCTAGTTCCACCGTCAAGAAATGGATGGAAGAGCTAAAGAAGAACAAGATCTTCGAAGCCGATAAGAAGACGATGGCGGCTATCAGAGAGAACTTTGAAGCCTATTGCGCAGAAGAGAAGGAAAGCCTTGGCTCAATCGTCTCCCTTTATGACAAAGAGAAGTATTTGATCGACCCACATACATCTGTCGCATATGAGGTTTCTAATAGGAGAAAGACGAAGAATCTCACTCTAATCGTTTCCACTGCCTCACCACTAAAGTTCCCTGATACGATCTGCAAATGCTTTGCTAAAGATTTCAAAGACCAAAGAGAAGCATTATCCATTCTTGAGAATGAATATAACGTTCCTCTTCCACCTCAGCTTAGAAGCGTTCTTGAAAACAAAACCCCTCGCTTCTTGATTAGCAGCGAAAGATTCCATAAGAGGATGCTTAAGGAACCTGCTTACAGAATCAAGGCTCCTGCCACGAGCGCGAATCTCGGTCCAGGATTCGATGTCCTTGGCGTTGCTCTTTCAATCAATAACGAATTCATCTTCAAGAAGAGCGACAAAGACATTCTTAGAGGCTTCACCTTCAAAGGTGAGAACCTCGCTCTCAAAGCCTACAAAGAATATTTCAAATATTTCGATATCCCTTATGTTCCAGCGGATATCACTCTCGTTAAGCAAGCCATCCCTCTTTCTAGAGGACTTGGTAGCAGCGCTTCCGCTATCGTCGCTGGCTTATTAGGCGCGAATGCAATCTGTAACAACCTTCACACCAAAGAAGAGCTCCTCGATATCGCTTCCAAGATGGAAGGACATCCTGATAACGTCGCTCCGTGTCTTCTTGGTGGCTTATGCGAATCACATGTCAAAGATGGAAAAGTAACTGTCACGAAACATGATATTCATCCATCGCTCAAAGCCCTCCTCTTTATCCCAGAGCAAAGAGTGAGCACCGAAGAGGCCCGCGCCATCCTCCCTAAAGACTATGAGGTCGATATCAAGAAGTTCCAGAAAGAGAGGATTCCTCTTTTGATGAACGCTTTCAAAGAAGGAGACCTTAAGAAGATTAACGAAGCTTTGGAAGATTATATCCATGTCCCATATAGAGCAAGACTCATCGATGATTATTGGTTAGTCGAAAAAGCGTGTGGCAAATTAGGCCTTCCAATGACCATCTCCGGAAGTGGATCGACCCTCATCATCTTCTACAAAGATAACGAGCAGGCCGATTCTCTCATCACCAGTGTTCAGTTAAAGAAAACCAAGCACCCATATCGATTCGTTGAAGCCTCTTTCAACAAGTGTTTGGCTCTCTACAAAAAGAAAGGCGAATGATAATGAATATTGCGATTTTAGGATATGGCACAGTCGGACAGGGCGTGGACGAAATCATCAGCAAATCCCGCTCCG
>CAMKAQ010000085.1 GCA_946410525.1 uncultured Caryophanales bacterium
TCTTCTTGTAGATTTCGACGCCTGGCTGGTTGAATGGGTTGACCTCGTTGAGGTAGGCACTCATCGCGCAAGCTCTCTCGAAGAAGTAGAAGAGATAGCCAAGATTGAATGGGTTCATTTCCTCTAACTCAAGGACGACGTTGTTGTTGCCGCCTTCCTCGGTGTGGGCTTTGATGGTTCCTTCAAAGGCTTTGTCCTGGATGCTGCCAAGGGTCCTGCCTTCAAGGTAGTTAAGTCCATCGAGATTATCTTCGTCATGAGGGACTTTCACTTCGTGACGGTGCTTTCCTAAATAGAGAGTGGTCTCGAAGAAGACAGGGCTGCCATCCTGGATGAACTGGCCAAGGGAATGGAGGTCAGTGGAGAAGGTCGCACTATCTGGGAGAAGGCCTTTCTTCTCTTTGCCTTCGCTTTCGCCATAAAGCTGTTTCCACCATTCGCCGATCTGGACGAAGCTTGGGACATAGGTGATGAACATCTCAACGGCTTTCTTGTAGTGGGCCCACATCTCATGACGGATGACGGCATATTTGTAGCACTCATTGACTTTAAGGTCTGGGTTTGAGGCGTCTTCTCTAGCTTTGGCGGATCCTTTAAGGATGGCTTCTGGGTCAATGCCGGCGCAGGCGATTGGGAAGAGACCGACGGCGGTCTGAACGGAATAACGGCCACCGATATCATCTGGAAGGACGAAGCGGACATAGCCTTCTTTCTTGCAAAGCTCTAAGAGAGCGCCTTTGTTGGCGTCGGTTGTGGCGAAGATGGACTTTCTAGCAAGCTCAACGCCGTCTCTCTTTTCGAGATATTCCTTAAGGAGACGGAAGGCCACGGAAGTCTCGGTTGTGGTTCCGCTCTTGGAGATGACGTTGATGGCGAACTTCTTGTCTTTGAGGTATTCAAGGCATTCGGCAACATAAGTTGGATCAAAGGTCTGACCCATGAAGAGGATCTCTGGTTTGCCTTTTAAGATGGTTCCGTTGATGGCTTCGATCGCAGCGCGGGCGCCAAGGTATGAGCCACCAATGCCGCAGACGATGAGGACATCATAGTTCTCACGGACGTATTTGGACCATTTCTTGATCTGCTCAAGTTCTTCTTTGTTATAGGTCTCTGGGTAATCGACCCAGCCAAGGAAGTCGTTTCCGGCTCCGGTCTTATTGATAATGGCTTTGTGAATCTCGTTCACGCTTTCTTGATAAGCGGCGAAGTCGACCTTGTCCACGAGATGGTCGGTAAGTGTTTTGATGATCATTTTTGATCCTCCTCTGTTTCGTTCTTAATCCATTCTGGAAGCATCTTTTCGAGGGCTTCGAAAGAGACTTTGTCGAGTGGGATTGGCTCCTTCTTAAGGGATTCTCTCTTCTCTTCTGGGGAGAGGGCTTTAGCGCTCACACGCATGAAGTTTTTCTTTTCGTCGTAGTCGATGACTTTGACTTTGTAGATATTTCCGGCTTGGACGAAGCTCGTGAAGTTACGGACATAGGAGTTCGTGAGCTCAGAAATATGAAGCAAGCCAGTCTCGTTGTTGTCGAAAAGAAGGATGGCGTATTTTGGGTAGATCTTGACGACGGTGCCTTCTAAGATGTCGCCTTTTTTGCTGTGTTCGATCATTTCTTCTTTTTCCTCGATTGCTCAAATATCTTTAGGTCGTTCTCATTCGTGATCTTGTAGTTGGATGGGTCGCCATTCACGATAGTGGCTTTCGTTCCTGTTGCTTTAGCGACAAGGGAGCCTTCATCGGTAAATGAACCAGCGTCTTCTGTTCTAAGGAAAGACGAATAGAGAAGGGCGTATGAGAATGTCTGTGGGGTTTGAAGTCTAACGACGCTAGATCTATCGACGTACATATCGATCGCGCCGTCTTTGATGAGAGCCATGGAGTCATCCGCTTTGATGGCGGTGACTGCCGCTTGACTCTTGGTTGCTTCGAAGATGTTCCTCGAAATCATATCCTCGGTGAGGTTAGGTCTATCAGCGTCATGCACCAAAATAAGGGAATGTGGATTAATCCTATGCTCCTTAAGGAACCAGATTGCGTTTTTGCAGGATAATTCTCTTTCCTCAGCACCTTCAACGATGGCGTGAGGTTTCTTATTTAGGAGGGTTTTGTGGAGGATTTCTTCAGTTTTCTCTTTGAATCTCTTCGGAACGACATAGATGATGAAGTCGATTGAACGGGATTCGGAAAGGGTCTTTGCCGCATAAACAAAAAGCTCTTGGCCAGCGACCATCATATATTGTTTTGGGGTTTCGCTGTGTAACCTTAGACCTTTGCCGCCCATAAGGAGGACGGCGTAGTTATGTGTGCTTGAGAAATCGAAGACCATTTTATTTGCCTTCTTCTCCGTGAGTCTTGCCTCTCATCTTGAGGGATTCGTTGATGGCGACTCCCTTGATGATTAGCTGAAGGATGAGATCAAGTTCTTTTCCTTTGCGGTAGTCGGCAGGGGCAACGTAATTGACGCGGCCATCGTTATAAAGGGTGTCGACGATGCCGTTTTCCTTGCCATCAGGATAGACGGCGATCGAATGACCGCCATTATTCTTCGCAAGGATCATCGCTGGGATGTCGGTGATTCCGTCGCCGATGTAAACGATGTTGCTATATGGGACTCTTCTATTGCGGTTTTTCTCGTTGACGCCGATATCGTCATTGATGTCGAACGCGCCTTTCGAGACACGATAGAAGTACTGTGTTTTCTGAGTGTAGTTGATGACAAGCTTTGGCCAAATCGGTTCATCGTTTTCATCGAAGATGAATTCGCAGCAATAGACCTTCTTGAAGTACTTGTAGATGGAACAGCCTTCAACGATTTCTATGTTGCCGGAGGAGACGAGGTAGTGCTCGACTTGAACGCCATTGTCTTCGCCGAATTTGTTGATTCTCTTAAACCATTCCTCAACGCCTGGCCAGAATTTGATGGCCTTGCCTTGTTCGCGAAGAAAAGACGGACTCATTTTGATTCCGCGTTTCTTGCATTCGGTGATCATCGTGTTGAGATAGCCTAAGGTTTTCTCACATCCGGTTCTTTCGGAGAATTCTTTGGTTTTGCCCCAGAACTCCGCAGGAGTCATGCCTAAAGAAGGGATGAAAGAGAAGTTCTGCATGTCGCTTGTCGCCAAGGTTGCGTCAAAGTCATAGAGGATCGCTACAATCGGTTTGCTCATCTTTATTCCTCACTATTTATTCAAAGTATATTACTTTGCGCTTCTCTTCTCAATTTGGAGGAAGAGGAATTTTGATAAATGCAAAAATGCCAAATTTGAAAATGGTGCAAGGGGACTTTAGAATATTACGGCATGGAATGGTGGCAATTACTTCTTTACATTCTCGCAATCATCGCCCTTGTCTGGCTTGCCCTTTTGGTGATCGATATCTCTAACGTCCTATCCTTCAAAGGCAAACTAGAGAAGAGGACCGTCGCTTTCAGCGTTCTTTTCGTTGAGAAGAAAGACATTCTCCTGACCATCTATGCAATGTTCGATGAGAAGAAGGCGGAATTCTCTTCTTCGCTAAACAAAGCCGCTGCCCAAGTCAGATGGATGAAGTTAGAGTCCATGAAGGGTGAAGAAATCGAAAATAATGTGGTTTTGCTGAATGATTTTGAAAAAAGGCTCGCTCTTTTGGGCCACAAATATCCTCTCTTCGAAGGTGACAAAGACTACGAAATCTATTGGACGACCATCGAAGACCTAAATGCCAATTACAGAAGAAACGTCGCCAACTATAACAGCGAAGTTCTCGGTTACGAATTCTGGAGACGTTTCATCATCTTCCGTCCGCTTACTTATCTCTTTGGTTTCAGAGAGAAGAAACGTCTCAATTAGAAGTGCATCTCATAATCGACTAAGCCGTCATAGAAGTCTTTTTCGTGACTGACGATGATGACTGAGCCTGGATATTTCTCAATCGCTTCAAAAAGCGAATCTTTTGCTGATTGGTCAAGGTGGTTGGTTGGCTCGTCAAAGACGAGGAAGTTGCTTTTCTTTAAGCTCATCAAAGCGAATCTCGCTTTAGTGACCTCTCCGCCAGAGAGTTCTTTCATCGGCCTCATGGCGAGCTCTTTTCTGACACCTGTCGCGCCTAATGCCGTACGAACCTGCGTGTTAGTCAAACCAGGATATTGGTTATGGATGTAATCGAATGGGCTAAGCGACATATCAATGACCTCATCTTGGTTGAAGTAATTGACGACGATGCCGTCTAACCAGTTATATTCGCCTCCAAGAGAAGGGATCTTTCCAAGGATCGTTCTTAGGAAGGTGGTTTTGCCTACGCCGTTTTGTCCGAGGATGGCGATTTTTTCTCCTTCTTTCAATATGAAAGAGATTGGATCAAGAAGCGGTTTGCCATATCCGATCTCAAGATTCTCAACGATGAGAGGCTTTTGTCCTACAGGATGCGTATATGGGAAAGAGAAATGTACTTTGATGACGGATTTGCCTGGCGCTTCCATAACGTCAAGGTGAGCGAGTCTCGCTCTTCTTGATTTGGCAGCTCTCGAAGAGGTCGCTCTAACGATATGTCTAGCGATGAAGTCTTCCTCTTTCTTGATGTACCTTTGTTGAGCGTTGTAGTTCTTCTCGTATTGCTCCCTATCGAGCTCATGCTGCTCAAGATAATGCTCGAAGGTTCCCTTATATCTCGTGACAGTCTGATTCTCTAAACAGAAAACGACTGTGGCGATTCTCTTTAAGAATTCCTGGTCATGGCTAACGACAAGGAAGGCTTTTGGATATGAGATGAGATATCTAGCGAGCCAATCAACTTGGGTGGCATCAAGGAAGTTTGTAGGCTCGTCCATGATGAGGAAGTCTTTCTCCTCAAGAAGCATCTTCGCAAGATAGGCTTTCTCTCTTTGACCACTCGAAAGCTTAGCAAGAGGAGCTTCAAGATTCTCTTTTTGGAATCCTAAACCATCGGTCAGCTTTCCAACTTTTTCCTGGAGGGCGTAGAACCCTTTTTCTGTGAGTTCTGTTTGAATTCGATCGGCTTTTGCCAGCAATTTTTCGAAATTTGCCCCGTCTAATGCGCTTTGTTCA
>CAMKAQ010000086.1 GCA_946410525.1 uncultured Caryophanales bacterium
GTTGAACTGAGTAATGGTCTCATTGCCTGAGAAGTTGTTATAACAGGCAGCCATGTAGAAGAGGGCGCGGGCGATATCGCCTTTGTCGCTATCCTGTGGCTCAAAGACCATGTTGGTTACATCTCCATCATGCTTATGGAGCTGCGGTCCAAGGTAATTGCCATCAAGGAAGGACTTATCGCTTCCTGCGTTTTTGGTCTTGGAGTCGCTTTTGTCGACATAACCATAAGGGCTGTTGTTATGGTAGGACTGATTGACCCTTCCATCTCCTGAGATAAGGTGGTGGACATCGGTGCCGGCAGGGCCTTCTGCTCCAGAAGAGGCTTTAAAGCCTCTTGATTGGCACCAAACGTGCTCTCTGTTTGTGCCGGTCGCGTTGTGGTCGCCCCATTCTTTGATGCGGCCCGCCTCAACGATTGAGCCATTCTCATCCACGTTCCTATAGAGAGTATGGACGTAAGGGTTAGATGCGGCATCCGATTTGGCGTTAGAGAGGTATGAATACTTGGTATAAAAATTCGTCAAGAAATTGTAGGTGATTCCGTTAGCGTCATCCGAGGCGGCAGGGGAAAGGTTCCAGTCTCTGTCGGTGATCTCATAGATCTTCCAGACGTTGTCGTAGCTATAGTAATCGAAATCCTGGAGGATCGGCTTGAGGTTCTTGAGAAGATTCGTGCCGTTTCTTTCCGAGGCGCTTAAAGAACCTAAGGAAGAGTAGTACTCTCTGATTTCGGTTTCTGTTGAGTCGTTTAGATCGATAGTAGAAGGAAGCTTGTTAGCGAACCTTGGCGTAGAGCTAGAAGGATCCGCGTTCAAAGGAAGGGCGGATGAGCCTAAAAGCCCAAAGGTCGATATAAGTCCAAGTAGGAGTATGTTGCGCTCAATCTTTTTCATACATCAATTTTGAGTTTTTTCAGGGAATATATCAAATGATATATAAAAAACCGAGCCTTTAATTTGGCTCGGCTTCTTTTTCTATTTGAGGATTATTGCATCGCTGAGGTTGCAATATATGTATGTGTTGCCTTCGTATTCCTCAGTGTAAGGATCGAAGACACCGGCGACGGTTATGTCACTATCTTCAGTTGGGAAATCAGCAGGGTAATTCATGTTGTTCCTAGGGATGAACTCGAACTCGACAGCGCAGCATGCCGTGACATCCATGATCGCGCAGGCATAGAAGTAAACGCCCTTCAAGGTCGATTCATAGGCCTTAAAAAGGCCTTTGACCTTCATTGTTTTGCCGCGGTATTGCCCGTAGTTTTCACCAATATCGAGGGCTGTCGCGTAGGCCATGGTCTCAGAATAGGTGGTGAGATCGATATCGACATGGTTGTAGCTGCTGTCGTAAGCGGGACGAGATGCTTTTTCCTCAGAAGAACTTCTCTTTGGATAGAAAAGCTTTTCGCTGGTACTCTCTTCTCCCAAAAGGCTATCCATCGCGGTGCCATGAAGACCGCAAGAAGATAGGGATAACGTCCCTAACATTAATATGAGTTTAGATAGCTTTTCCAATTTTGAACCCTCCCTTGAAAAGACCAATAACAAAACAGATTGCAAATAAGATGACGTCGACGGCGACGATGGTCGCTCCGACGGGCGTACCTTTTAAGATCGCGGCGAATAGGCCGATAACGGTGCAGACCACCGAGAAGATGGCTGACGCGATAGTGACTTTTTTGAAGCTGTTAAAGAGTCTCATTGCCGAAAGGGCAGGGAAGACGATCAAAGCGGAAATAAGGAGAGAGCCGACGAGGTTCATCGCCAAAACGATGATGACGGCGATGACGACGGCGATTAAGAAGTTGTGGAGCCCAGCCTTGACGCCGACGGCTCTCGAGAAGCCTTCGTCGAACGTGATGGCGAAGATCCTGTTGTAGAAAAGGACGAAGAAAATGACGACGAGAAGGGATAAGCCAACACAGACCCAGACCTCTTCAGGCTTGAGGGTGAGGATGGACGTCGAGCCAAATAAGGAAGAGCAAACATCGCCAGAGACATTGGGCGAATTCGCAAAGAGGTTGACGATGAGGTAACCGAATGCCAGCGCTGCTACTGACACCATTGCGATTGCTGCATCTCCTTTGACTTTGGCGTTTTGGCCGAAACATAGCAAAAGGATAGCTGCGATGATCGTCACCGGCATGATGATGAACATGTTTTTGCTAAGGCCGACGACTTGGGCTACGCACATTGCGCCAAAGGCGACGTGGCTGAGTCCATCTCCGACGAAGGAGAATCTTTTAAGGACAAGCGTGACGCCAAGGAGCGAGGAGCATAACGCAATCAAAACGCCAACGATTAAGGCGTACTGGACAAATGGCCTTGAGAGATAAAGCTGGAGGGTTTCAATGATCTCTTGCATCTTATTTGTCCTCCTTAGATTGGCTGACGAAAAGCTTACCTAGCGGACTTGAGAGATAATCTTTCTTTGTACCAAAGAAGGTTTCTTTTCCCAAGTGGAGGATATGTTTTGAGTAGGTGAGGGCGGCACCGATGTCATGGGAGATGACGATGATGGTGATGCCTTCTTTGTTGAGGTTCGAGATGAGTTCGTACATCTCAGCTGTGACCTTTGGGTCGAGCCCTGAGATCGGTTCATCGAGAAGGAGCACTTTCTGAGTCGAACAGAGGGCTCTTGCCAATAGGACCCTTTGTTGCTGTCCGCCAGAGAGTTCCCTGAAAGATCTTTTCGCTAAGGAGAGGACGTTCATCCTTTCCATGTTCTTTCTGGCTAACTCTTTGTCGGAGCTGTTATAGAAAAGCCTCCAGCCTAAGCGGCTTTGACAGCCGGATAAGACGATTTCATAGACGGAGGCGGGGAAGTCCTTTTGGATGCTTGTCTGCTGTGGGAGATAACCGATTTCGTTCTGCTTTAGGCCGTTGCTGAAAACAATCGTGCCCCCTAGAGGCTTCTGTAAGTGCAGAAGCGTCCTCATGAGGGTAGATTTTCCGGATCCGTTCTCCCCGACGATGCAAAGGTAGTCGCCTTCTTCGACGGAGAAATTGAGGTCGCTTAGGATCGGCGTGGAATTATAGCCTAAGGTTAGATTGTTGACGGTTATCAGCGACATTGTTTATTTGAGAGCCTCCTTGAGGGTATTCAGGTTGCCGGTCATTACAGAGAGGTAGTTCACTCCGTTTTTGACATCGGCTGAGGTAGTGGATTGGAGAGAATCCATGGTGAGGATCTTCTGGTTTTTGGCGCTCGTATTGGCGACGACGGTCTCAGCGATTCTGTGGTCATTGCCTTCGATCGTGAGGACGGCGTGGAGTCCTAATTCATCGATCTTGCCGGCTAAGAAAACGATGGTCTCGAAGCTAGCTTCGGTTTCGGCGCTGCAGCCAACGAAGGCGGCATAGTAATCTAGGCCATAGTCATCGACCATGTAGCGGAATGGGAAACGGTCACCGAAGACGAGTGTCTTGATGGAAGAATCGCCGACGGCCTTTTTGTAATCGGCGTCGAGGGCGTTCAATTTAGCTTTATAAGAGGCAAGATTTGATTTGTATGTCTCAGCGTTCGTAGGATCGATCTTTTCGATGCCCTTTTCGATGGTTTCGCAGATTGCGGCGGCATTCTTCAAAGAGAGCCAAACGTGTTCATCATATTCAGGCTCTTCTCCGTGATCGTGGTCATGGTCATGGTCGTGTTCACTTTCATCGTGATCGTGATCCTCTTCTTCATGGTCATGATCTTCGCCTTCGTGATCGTGATCATGTCCTTCCATGCCTTCCTTGACTTCCTCTTCTTTGACTTTGTCGCCAAGGGATTCGAGAAGGTTGATGACAACCATGTCTTTGTTGGTGCTTTGCTCTAAGGCTCTTTCGACCCATTCGTCAGACTCACCGCCGACATAGATGAAAAGATCACAGCCTGAAATCTTGACTATGTCCTGGGCGGTTGGCTGGTAGCTATGGAGGTCGATGCCGTTATCAAGAAGCATGGTGACTTCGGCATTCGCTGGGTTTTTGCCAAGGATTTCTCTTGTCCAGTCGTATTCAGGGAAGATGGTGGTGACGATTTCGAGCTTGTCGTTATTGGTTTTTGGCGTATTGCATGCAGAAAGCCCTGCGCACATGAGAACAGATGCGAAGAGCATTGGTATAATTTTTTTCATTGGGGTTCCTCTAAAGTGATTTAGGGTTCAGAGAAACTCAATGCATTGGGTGAGTGGTTACTTTGATGAAGAGCAGTCGCTGCATATCCCATAAAAGACCGTCCTCTTGAGGTCGATCTTGAAATTATGGTCTTCCAAGAAATGCTCCTGTAAGGCTTTCACATCCTCGCAGCTAACATGGATGATCTTGCCGCACTTGTTGCATTTGCAGTGGTAGCAGTCCTCTTCATCGCCCTTATGTTCATGGGGAGCGATGTAGACGAAACAGGCAGGGCTATCTTCGTCGATTTTGAATTTGGCGATGACGCCATCGCTTACCAAACTCTCTAAGTTACGGTAAATGGTGGCTTTCCCTATTTCTGCCCCTTCCTTCTTAAGGTGTTCGATGACGTCACCAGCGCTAAGGTGAACGCCAGGGTTTTGCTTAAAGAAGTCGAGGAGGATCTCTTTTTGTTTCGTGCTGTATTTTGCTCTGGTAGTCATACGGGCCTCCAATACAACGAATTTGAGAACCGTTCTCAATTTTAGCAAGAACCGGTTCTTTGTAAAGCCATTTTGGTGAAAAAATACTGATTAAATGGCTTCCTTATGTCCTTTTCATGATAACATGAAACTTGCAAATTAAGAATCGGAAACCGATACTATCTAGGGTTTAGCTATGAAGAAAAAGATCGATACGAATAACGAAGAGGAAATCAAATCCTCATACTTATATCTCTTTGAGAAAATCATGAAGGACAAGAGGGCAGACCTTTCTCAGTTCGCTCTTTCTTTCAGAGAACAGCTAATCGAGGATGAGAAGGTCGAATCCTTAGGCGAGCTTATCGCCCTCGATCTCCTTTATTTCCATTCCGTCAATAACGCAGGCGAGCCATGGAAGGGGAGAGAAGCCATGATAGAGGCCTTCAAAATCCTTTCA
>CAMKAQ010000087.1 GCA_946410525.1 uncultured Caryophanales bacterium
GATCTCGATAGGGTCATGGTCTTCGTCACTTTAAGAAACGGCATGAAGCTCATCCTTTGCGACTCATACGATGAGATCTTCGAAGTCAGGGACAGCGCCATCAACACGATGGTTCTCATCACCCTTGGCTTCGCTCTCTTATTCGTTGCCGTGAGCGCCATCATCGCCCATAGGATCAACACCCCACTAAGACAGTTGGCGAGAGTCGCTAGGTCCCTCAGCACGAACGTCAACTCCAAGGTCGAATTCCCGAAGGCGGGCAAAGACGAGGTCGGTGACCTTACGCGCGCTCTCGAGCTTGGCTTAAGCGAACTCCAAAGCAAGCACGCTCTCTTAGAGAGCATGGCCTACTATGACCATCTCACCAAGGTCAGGAACAGCGCTTCCTATTCGAAAACAATTCAGGCCCTTGATCAAGATATCGAGAAAGGGGAGGCCAATTTCGGCGTCGTCATGCTTGACGTCAACTTCCTCAAAGAGGTCAACGACCACTATGGCCACGCGACCGGTGACATCGTTCTCACCAGATGCGCCGAAGTCATCTCCGAAGCCTTTGTCGATGACGAAGTCTACCGCGTAGGCGGAGACGAATTCGTCGTCATCCTTAGGGGCGATAGAATCAAACAAGCCGAATCTTGCCTTAGCTTCTTAGATAGGCTCATCGAGCATAATAACGACAAAGCGGACAAAGCCTTCATGAAGATCTCAATCTCCTATGGCGTTGCCGTCTACGAGAAGAAAGACTACAACTACGAAGTGGTCTACCGCAGAGCCGACAGGAAGATGTACGACATGAAGCGCAAAATCCACGCTAATCGTAGGAAAAAGTCAAACAAGGACAATTAAAAAGGAGGCACAAATCGCCTCCTTTTTTTGAAAATAATCTCGATTTGCCTGGGATTTTTTTATCCTAACGCTGTATCAAGCACCATCATGAGGACAAAGCCAATCATGAGGGACCAAACGCCTTCATGGCTCCCCTTTTCGGATTGAAGGTCAGGGATCATCTCTTCGGCGATGACGTAGAGCATGCATCCTGCCGCGAAGGCTAAGGCCCACGGCATAAGAGGTTCAACGAGGAAGGCCAAGAAGAGACCAAGTACGGCAGCGATAGGTTCAACCGCGCCAGACATCGTTCCATAAAGGAACGCTTTTCCGCTGTTCCCGGTCTCACCGGCAAATGGCAAAGCGACGACCGCACCCTCAGGGATGTTTTGGATGCCGATACCGATTGCGAGCATAAGCGGGCCCATGAGCATTGAGTCCGCGCTGGCGTTATCCGCCCAGACAGCTGCAAGGGCAACGCCATAGGCGATGCCAACCGATAAGCCTTCTGGGAAGTTGTGGATTGTAACGGCCATGAACATCTTCATCGTTTTGGAGATGTGGACATTTCTGATACCTTCTTCCTCGTTACGCTGAACGTGGAGGTGAGGGGTGAGTTTGTCGATGCCCCAAAGGAAGGCGGCACCTAAAAGAACCGAAATCAAAACAACCACGAAGGAAGGCATGTAAGAGACGTTGGCCTCAAGGGCAGGGACGATGAGGGAGAAGATCGATGCCGAAAGCATGATCCCGGCCGCGAAGCCAAGGAAGATGCGGTTCAGCTTCGGACTAATCGACTTGCCTTTAAAAAAGAGGACGAAAGATGAGCCTAAAGTTGTGCAGAGAAAGATTAGGGAGATGCCGATTACGGCATTAACGATCGGTGACATAATCTTTTACCATTAGGGTTAGTCATGGCTAACTAACCCAGAGGGCATTATAGCACACGCTTTACAATTTGAAACAGCGAAGCACCAAAAAGATTGCAGTGGTGGATCGACATAAGAAAAAAATGCCCGGTTTCCCAGACATTTTGCTTTGCAAACAATTGGAGCACCAGGCGGGAATCGAACCCGTGTGAGCAGCTTGGGAAGCTGCCATTCTACCATTGAATTACTGATGCATGGCGCCTAAATACTATATGAAAAACGCATCCTCTCTTCAAGTCAAATGAGACCTTCGAAAGGGTATGCAACTTTGTGTCCAAAGACAAACCCCCTTTGTTTTCACAAAAAACTTCAAAAAAAGGGGCTATAGCCACTTTTAAATAATGTAAAGCTTTGTTACACTTTATAAGAAATATCCGAAATATTTCATAAAAACTGGAATCCGAAATGTTAAATTCAATAGATTTTGCTGTTATCACTTATGACGCCAACTGGGTGATTTCTTTAGTGATTGCCCTCCTTATCACCGCTCTTGGTGATTTCTTGATGTTCAAATACGTGAGCCGTCACCCAATCTTCATCGGCTCGGTCGTTTTGCTTGAAGCAGGGGTTGTTGTCGCTTTCTGCGTCCCTAATTTCGATCTCTTAGGAATCATCTGTGCCATCGCCGTCCTCTTGCTTGTCTCTGGCGCTGTCCTCATCAACATGAACAACGTCCGCAACAACATGGTCAACGGTATCTTCAAGAAAGACTTCTTCAAAAAGAAGAAAGTCGAGCCAGAGATGGTCTTCGACCGTGATGACCTCTACAAAGCCATCCACAAAGCCGTCATCGATATGTCGATGATGAAGCGTGGATGTCTCATCACCTTCATGAAGAAGGATGATCTCCTTGACGAGAGCAAAATCCCATCCGTCGTCAAGCAGCGTGGCGTTGACGTGAACGCTCCAGTCACCCCAGAGCTCCTTGAGACCATCTTCTATGTCGGCACCCCTCTCCACGATGGCGCCGTCATCATCAAAAAAGACAAAATCGCGAGAGCCGCTGTGTTCTTCGTCGCAACCTCTAAGCCTCTTACTGGCAAGTACGGTTCCCGTCACCAGGCTGCCTTAGGCATTTCTGAGAACACCGACGCCGTCACCATCATCGTCTCCGAGGAAACCGGCCGCATCGGCATCGCTTTCCAAGGCGATATCACCCCAGTCACCCCAGACACTTTCATGCGCGTCTTCGAAGAAGATATGGCCTATGTCTCCGTCGAAGAAGACGAATCCAAGTAACTTACGTTTTCCAAAATATAAAGCGAATTTATCCTTTTGGTGTGCCTAGGCATTCCATTTGTTGATACAATGAACGAGTCTATTAAATAGACGCGACAAGAAAAACAATGCCATTTGAAGTCAAACTGACCATCTTCATCGTTGCCGCCATCTTCGCCTTAGGGCTTCTTGGCGTCTGGTTTTTCTATACCCCTCTAAGGAAAGCGAAATTCCGCCATAACCCAAAAGAGGTCTTCTACAAAGACGTTAGGAAAGTCGCTGATGATGGCGATTATTACCTCGTCAACAATGTGAAGTTCGATATGGGTGGTGGCAATATCATCACCATCGATCACCTTTTAGGTGGAGATAAGTTCCTTTACGTCATCATGGACCATTATTTCGAAGGGGCCATCAGCGCTAAAGCGGAGGACTTCTATTGGGTCTATTACGTGAAAGACCACAAGGACACCCTTAAAAAAGAAGTCCGTTCCCCAACCATGGAAACCAAAGAAATCGTCCATCGCCTTTCGATGATGAGTGGTCTCCCAATCAACTTCCTCGTTGGCATCGTCCTCATCAACAGCGATTGTTTCGTGAACCGTTTCCAAAACGTCGAAGGCGAGGTTCAGCTTGTGAGCGCGAATAGACTAGGTGAGGTCATCACCTCATACGAAAACAAAGAGGTCGAAGCCTTCAACACCGAAGACCTCCATCGTGTCATCCATGAGATCCACGACCTCTCGGAGAAAACCAAAAATGCAAAATCAGAATAAAGACGCACTTGATATCGATATCGCCAAAGAATCCCGCAAAGGTTCTCCCTCTCTCTTAAAGAAAAGTGCCCCATTCTTAGGGCTTTTCTTCTTGATTGCCGTTCTCATTTGGCTCATCGACTACGCCCTATCCTATGTCGGAGCAGGGACCATTTTCATCACCGTTTTGATTGTGGGCGCCCTCATTGTCCCGTTCTATTTCGCTTCTCTTATCTGCTCATATCTTGAAGAGAATGGCAGACCCATCGCCGCGAAAGACTATTTCAGGTCCGCAGGAATGTATTTCAGCCCAACCTTCTTTGGGTCGTTTAGGATCCTCAAGGCCGCTTTGATTTCGCTCCTTTTCTCAATGGGCACATATCTTGTCTTCAGCATCGTCTACCTCAATACTTCGCAGTGGTTTGACCCAGCCCTCATGGCAGACACCGAAACCCTCTATTCTTACTTAATAGCAGGGGATGCCGAAGCCGCGAATAACTTCCTTCAGAATTCCGCCTCTCTCATGACCTATTCGAGGTTTGCTGCTTTCGCGATGGATGCCGGATTCATCCTCCCGTTCCTTTATCTTATTTCTAGAGCGAGCATCATGGTCTTCATCCGTGACTTCATGCCAACGCCTGATTCAAGGACCATCAATGCTGCATACAAGGAAGCCCGTAGAAGTGGGGCCTATGGATATGATGGCGATTACTTCAAAGCGACCTGGTGGCTTTATCTTTGCCTCCTCCTTTTCTACGCTGGCGGAGCGGTGACCGGTTATTTCCTTCTTCAAGGACACCCATACATCGGAATCCTCATGAATCTCATCGGAGTGGGCTTCATGATTGTTCCTATCGTCATCGCCTTTCCTTATTACGTCCTCGTCCTCAATAACCTCTTCAAGAAATATAAGAAGGGTTTTGCTAAGGCAATCGTCGATATCGCTAGAAGAGTGTTTGAGCAATACAAGTACGCCAATCAGATCAGCGAAGAGGAAGCGGCTAAATACGAAGAAGCCCTCAAACAGGCTGAGGAAAGCATCATGAATGGAACCATCAATAACCCTGATGTTTATGATGCAGAAGACCCTGACGAAGAAAAAGAAGACAAATAATTCTTTTTAAATTTAAAAAGAAAGTCTCAAAATACCGAGGCTTTTTTTCTTACCTATTGCATTTATTGAAACGGATTAGGTATGATTAGTACAGTTGGTACAATTAATGCAGATTCATTTCACAGGTACAAAACCGATCTTTGAGGAGATCGTCGAGCAAATAAAACTCTACAT
>CAMKAQ010000088.1 GCA_946410525.1 uncultured Caryophanales bacterium
CAGATTGACGAGGGCTCTCCGATGACGATCTCGTATGAGAACCTCATCAACGACGCTCTTGGACTCAACGTTCAGCAGATTGGTAAGAGCTTCCGTTCCGAATTCGCCGAGGAAGACGGCAGTCTTTCTGACGAAGGCTGGAAGAGAATGATCAAAGCCTCTTACGACTTCTGCGTCAAGGAAGAGGAACAAGGTTCCGTCCTTCTCAAGAACGACAACAATGCCCTTCCGCTGGCAGAGAACGAGCGTAAAGTCACCGTCTTCGGTTACAACGCCGCTCACTTATTCCATCGTTCCGGTGCGGGTGGTGCTGCCCCTAACGATGCCTATGTCGTCCGTCTCAGCGAGGCTTTTGAGAAAGCCAAGATTGAGTGGAACCCAACCGTCTGGAATCTTTACAGCCCAAGCGCCAAATTCTCCGCTGAGAGAGTCTCCGCTTCGAGCAACTCCGATCCAGAGCAGCCAGTCAGCATCTACACTGACTCTGTCAAAGACACCTTCAAAGATTACAATGGCGCCGCCATCGTCGTCTTCCGCCGCTGCGGTACCGAAGATAGCGACCCAGCTAAAGGCGCTCTCGACCTCAAACCAAACGAGGCTGCCTTGCTTAAGATGATCAAAGAGAGTGGTCAGTTCAAGAAGACCATCGTCATGATCAACTCCCCGTTCCCAATGTCGCTTCACTACGCTGACGAAGAAGAATATGGCGTTGATGCCGTTCTCTACTTCGGCGTTCCTGGCTACTATTCCATGGAAGGCGTTGCCAACGTCCTTATTGGCAAAGCCAACCCATCTGGCCACACCTGCGTCACTTTCCCAGCTCACTGCAGCAACAGCGCAGCCTTCCAGAACTTCGGCAACCCTGGCTTCAAGGGCAGCGGTGCCTCTGGAAACTACGTCATCTACCAAGAAGGCATCTACGTTGGCTACAAGTACTATGAGACCCGTTATGCCGACTGTGTCTTAGGCAGAGGCAACGCCGACGGCGATGCCGGTGTCTATGAAGAAGGCGACACCTCCTGGAACTATGCCCACGAGGTCGCTTACCCATTCGGTTATGGTCTTAGCTACGTCGATTTCAAACAGAAGATGACCTCCCTCAGCTACAACAAAGAAACTGACGAGATCGAAGCTGAAATCGAAGTTGAGAACCTCGGAGACAGAGAAGGCATGGATGCCGCTCAGCTCTTCGCTCAGGTCCCATACGTTGAAGGTGGACTTCCAAAATCCGCCATTCAGCTCCTTGGCTACGAAAAAGTCACCGTCCCAGCCAAAGAAAAGGTCACCGTCAAAGTCAGCGCCCCACGTTACTTCCTCGCTTCCTATGATCCAGAGAAAGATAATGGCGAAGGCGGCTACATCCTTGATGATGGCAAGTACTACTTCGCTTGTGGTAATGGTGTCCACGAAGCCCTTAACAACATCCTTGGCAAAACCGCTCCAGGAAAAGCCCTTGTCGACCACAGAGGCAACAGCTACACCGCTAACCTTGACTGTGTCAAAGAGCTCGACATCGCCGGTTCTCAGAACGCTTATGCCAAGTCCGTCTATAACGAAGAAGTCGACGTCAAGAACCAGTTCGAAGACGCTGACATCAACTACTGGGCCAACGATGATGAGAAGATCACCTATCTCAGCCGTGACAACTGGCAAGATACCTGGCCAACCGGTCCAGATCACAACATCACCCAGACCCAGGCTATGAAAGATGCCATGAACATGAGCAAGCTTTATAGCAAACCAGCCGACGCCCCTTCCTACAAAGATAGCGAAGGCTCACTCTACAGCGTCGAACTCCCAGAGAAGATCAAATTCTCTGACGTCGCTACCTGGGAATATGATGACCCACGTTGGGATGACTTCATCAAACAGATGTCCCTCAACGATCTCACCATCTCAATGTCCGACAACCGTGGTATCCTCGCTGTTCCAAGCGTCGGTAAACCAACCAACTCCATCGCCGAAGGTCCAGAAGGACTTCTCATGCCATACGCTTATGGTGATGGCCGCTGGGCCACTGGCTTCGCCACCGGTCCTGTCTACACCTCGACTTGGGATCACAAAATGCAAGCCAACCTTGGCAAATTCTACGGTGAAGACGCCCTTTACTGCGGTGTCTCCGGTGTCAACGCCCCAGGCGCTAACATCTGCCGTACTGCCTACACTTCCCGTGCTTCTGAGTACATGTCAGAAGATGGTGTCATGAACTACTTCACCGCCAGCAACATCATCAAAGCTGCTCGCGAAAAAGGTTTGATCATGAACATCAAACACTGCTTCCTCAACAACCAGGAAACCAACCGTCAGAGAATCGCGACCTTCTGCAACGAGCAGGCTATCCGCGAAATCTACCTCAAACCATTCGAAGGTGCCCTCACCAAAGGTGAAGGTCTTGGCATCATGACCTCTTACAACCGTATCGGTCTCCGTTATGCCGCTGCCCACGATAAACTTGCCTTCAACGTCATGCGTGGCGAATGGGCCTACAAAGGTCTCATCATCGACGACGCCTTAACTGGTGGTAACAACGACCAGTACTCCAACACCGCTGCGATGATCGCCGGTGGAACCGAAGTCTTCTGTCTCGATGGCGGACGTGGTTCCCAGATCCGTCAGCTCATCACCGGTAACGATGATGGTTACTTACTCCAGCTTTGCCAGAAGGCAAATAAAGACATCATGTACGCCTATGCCCAGTCTTGGATGGGTGACGCCGGACGCGCCGCCGCTGAGGCTGCTGCCAAAGGCGAAGAAACTGATGCCGACGAAGGACCAAAAGAGCAGTTCAAGTGGTGGAAACCAGTCGTCGGAACAATCGACGGCGTCATCGGCGCTTTCGCCCTTGCTTCAATCGCTTGCTTCGTCATCTTCACCTTTGTTAAGAAGGTCGAACCAAAAGATGTCGAAGAAAACACCGATGGAGGTAACGCATAATGAAATTCTTCCAGAATAAAAAGCTTGGCTACTGGTTCATGGTAGCCACTGCGGTTCTCTCCCTCCTCTTATTCGTCATCTATCTCGCAACTTATGAACCAGGCCAGTTTGGCCATGGTCATACCATGCCTAACAGTGCTTCCGGACAAGCCACTGAGATCGTCTGGATCTGAGCCTTATTCGCCCTCCTTGCTCAGCTTGCCGCTCTTGCTGCTCCTGAGCACAAATGGCTTGAGATGCTTGTCATCGGCTGCATCGGCGGAGCTCTCTTCGTCGAAATCCAGCTTTGCCCAACCGTCTTAGCCGCTATCGGAACCGGTGTCGCCTATGAAGGTGGCTCCCTCCCTCTCCATCTTACTTATTTAATCCTTATTCTTGTTGCTCTTGCCGTTGCGGTCGCTTCCTGCTTCCTTGACAGCATCAATGACGAAGAAAAGGAATCCCTCAAGAAGACCTTTGCTCTCCCACGTCTTGCTGGCGCGGCTGGCGTTGCTGGTGTTCTTGCCATCGTCGGTATCATCCTCTCCTCGACTCTTCCAAACAGAATGGAGCAGCAGGGCGCTAACGACGGAACCTCTTCCTCTCAACCAGCCGCGAAGAAATTCGCGATTGACCTCCAGAAGGAATTCGGTGACAAAGTCGATGCTGGTTACACCTTCAACCCAACCTCCGTTCACTTCACCAAAGAGGGCAACCAGTACAGCGCTTATACCGATGAGAATGAGTGGAAGAGCGCCATCCAGTCCGCTGTCGGCAGCTCCTATGAGCGTAGCGATGCTAACCTCGTCTACTGCTTCGAAGGTGCCTACGCCGAAGGCTGGCAGGGTGACTACTCCAAGCACTATGCCTATCTCTATATCTGGGATGACGGCTTATACAACGGTGAATCCGATGGCAAAAAGATCTACGGATACTGGTATGACACCGAAGAAGGTGGCGAAGCCGGTGCGACCTTAGTCATGATCGACACCCGCGGCAGCGACTGTGATATGGTCTGCTCCGTCAACACCTCCAAGTTCTACAAGTGGGTCACCGAGGTTAAGTCCGACCTCAACAGAGGCCGTACCATCAAGGCTTTCGGTTACTACTACTACCCAACCATCGGCTTCTATGTCGACCCAGGCGTTGATTACGTCGTCGTCGAAAAGGCCGAGGACATCGATGACAGCATCACCCTTGGCTGGACCGGCATGAGAGTTCTCAACAACTACACCGTCGGTTCCGTCTTCGATGCCGCTGCCAACCTCAAGTTCAGTGCCGCCAAAGATAGCGATGAAGAGAACGTCAAAGTCGTCACCGCTACCTGGAAGACCTATTCTTGGGATACCAAGATCTACATTGGTTCAGCCCCAGCCGCCGAAGAAGCTCCAGCTTCCCCAGCCGCCGCTGAATAAGTAGCTCAAACAAAAAACTGAGGTCACTCTTAGAGTGGCCTCTTTTTTCTTTCCCATCAAAAGAAAAACCCTTCGATTTACGAAAAAATATCTAGTGTAAGGGCTTTCCACCCTTTATACTTATGATGTTTGAAATTTAATCACCCTTAAGGGTGATATAAAAAAGGAGAAAACATGAAACTCAATAAGAAGATTCTTGTCCTCTCTGCCCTTCTTTGCTTAGGCCTTGGCGGATGCGTCAAGCCAGCTGGTAGTGGCAGTGCGACAAGCGAAGAATCTATCGCCCCTTGGAGCGACCCAGGAACCGCTGACTTCACCGACCTCACCGAATTCGACGAGCCAATCGATGTCCGTACCGAAGATCAGAAGGCCTTCATCGAATACGATGGTGACTATAGCCAGCTCCAGCAGAGCGACTTCACCGGCACTTACCACACCGATCCAAACAAGTCCCAGAGCGAGGCCAACACCTTCGAGATCGAATTCAACCACGAGACCGACAAAGAAGTCACCTCCTACGAGATCGAGATGTCCCTCAAGAACAACATGGAAGACGCTTGGAGCTTCCCATGCACCGAAAAGAAGGCGACCATCCAGAACCTCTTC
>CAMKAQ010000089.1 GCA_946410525.1 uncultured Caryophanales bacterium
GATTTGCCTCTTGTAGCATTGGAGGGCTCTAGAGAAGTTCATAATCCCATATGTCACCCCAATCAACGTGAAGATGATCAGAGGCATGAAACGAAGAATCCCCGTAGGATGGGCCAAGGCTTGGACGATCCATAAAGCGAGGGTGCAGACAAAGATGATCAAAGAAACAGGCAAGAACTCCTTGAGGGTTTGCTCATAAGCGGGTTTTGCTTGTCCTTTTATGGCTTTGTTTGCCTTTTTAGGAGTTTCTTGAGGAGCCGGCTCTTCGTAAACTGGCTCTTTGTTTTCCTCAACAATCGGAGCGACTCTAGTTCCGCATCGCGGGCAGAAGAGGGCATCATCGACCATTTGAGCGCCACATTTAGTGCAATACTTCATTAGTTAGTCCCCCTTATTTCCAAATACCTTCGCCTTCGCCCGTATCTACAGACCAGATCGATTCGATGCCGGCTGAGTCCATTGTCGAGTAATGGTACCACTGGTAAGCCGTGCCAACATAACCTTCATAATGAAGGAACGATCCGATTCCATGGGCATCGTCGTAGGTCATCTCTAGCTGTTCCCAGCTGCTAAGGCGCCACTCAGGGGCGGCATAGATTGTTAGTTTGCCGCCGCTATAAGACCATTCGCCAACGCCTGCTTGGCGGATATAGAGGAAGTTGGCAGCGCTCTTGGTATACTCAGCCCAAGCATCAGCGACGTAACGGTAGACTTTGCCATCCTTTGTAAGGTTCATGGCGAGTCTTTCTCCCCAATTGACGCAATCATAGCCATTGCCTCCATACCAGCCATAGATGGCGTTTCCGCCGCCGACCCCGCTAGAGAAGCAGCCGATGCCGACCACCGAAATTACCAAGCAACAACCGATCGAGATGATAATCCAAAGAGGTGGTTTGCCGTTTTTATGCTTTTTGGACCAAAGGACGAAGAAAGCGATTAAGCCACCTGCGCCAATGACCATGAAGGTGATACCGAGGCCAAGAGTGACGTTTCCGCCACCGCCACCGCGTCCCTGTTTAGGAGACGAAGGATCGACTATGGAGATGTCAGTTCCTCCGCCGCCGCCGTTAGGGCCGTTATAACGAATCCTCAAAACAGGTCGGACGCCGATCTTCGGGTCGTTGACAAGGCAATTCGTGTTTCCTTGCTTCGTCCACTGGACGATTATTCTGTCGCCTTGCGAACTCTTGGTCTTCGTCCAGAATGGGCCATTCACATAGCTCTGACCCGTTCCTGAATAATTGCCGGAAAGATTTTTGGCGATCGCGTAGTCGGAAGGGTATTCCGCTTTGTCATCGGCATAATCCTTCAAAACGCTTGCGTCAGGGAGGTCGACGACATAATCAGGATTTTTCGAATCGAATGAAATGATATAGGCTTCATCGCCGGTATCGAAGGCGGCGTCAAAGAAGAATCTATTGGAAATGAATAGGTCCGAAGATAAGTATTCGAGCCCGTTTCCTGAACCGTTGAAGGTCTCTCTTTCTATGATTCTGGTTGAGATGATGTCTGCATACCCCTCTCCCGTCGAGAGGATCTCCCACTTGAGGTCTTCGACGAGGAAGGCTTTCTCGACGTTGTTCGAAGAGGATGCCAAGGCGCCGTTGTTCCATTTCGCACTCGAGATGAAATCATTATCGATTTTGACGGTCTCTATCGCATAAAGTTTCTCGTTATATCTATATAAGCCGCTCTCATAATCATAGGCTCCGTTGTGCTTGATTTCGGTAGGGTCGACATCACTTATGGTTTGAGGATAGCTTCCAAACGTAAGAACGCCGTCTTCGAAAACGAGATCAGGAAGAGGTTTTTGTTCTTCCCAAAGTTTAGGTTCTCGCACATAAAGAGATGAGGAAGACAAGCCTACCCCAAGAGCTATTGCGAATAGGCTTGAAAAGAAAGCGCCTAGATGTTTGTTCATATGAAAGCCTCCACCAAAAGAAGGTTATGCTTTGTAAAGATATTGTCGCACGTTTACGCAGGAAGAGGATAAAGAAAACATTACAATTTGAGACTAAATTTGGAATATTTTCCAAAGAATACAAAAAAACACACTTGTGTGTTTCTATCAGCAAAGAGAGCGTGTTATTAGAGAAGCGTTTTTATTCACTTCGCGTAAGGGATAATCACGAAGTTTAAAAGACGAATTTTCAAAAATCCCCGTCAATTCACGGCTAAAAGGATCAAGAATGTTGCGCTAGAAGCAAGCAAAGCTGCTAAGACCAAACATAATACGGTCTTTGGATACTCTTCCGCTTTGCAGGTCTTGATTCCTTTTTTGATCGAGGCAATGCAATCGACGATGCAAGCCAAAGCCAAACCACAAAGAGTGAAAAGCCTTGGAAGCGTTCCGGAGTCGAAAAACACCCCTGTGGAGATCGAAAGCAAGACGCCAAGGGTAGCTAATATAGAAAATAGAGGGAAGAAAAGAATACTAAAATAACCATAAGTATCTTTCACTGGGGTGCTCTTGTAAGTGCTCTTTTTCTCTTCGGGGACCTGTATTCCACAGACCGGGCAGAAGAGGGTGTCGTCGCTCATCTCGGCACCGCATTTGAAACAATTCTTCATGGAAATCTCTCCTTAGATCGATTTGATAGATATTGTTGCACGAATGACATCAAAAAAACACACCATTTGGTGTGTTTCTTTTTAAATGGAGCATCCGGGCGGAATCGGACCGCCGGTCATTGAGTTGCAGTCAATTGCCTTACCGCTTGGCTACGGATGCAGCGGAAAGAATTACATCACCACCATTTGAGGGTGACAATTCTATTCCGTAACGATTCTCATCTAGATGAGATTAATCGACTTTCTTGTACTTGAAGGAAGAGGATTCGAAGAGGCCGTCAGTGATTTTGAGCTCTTTTCTCATAACGAGAAGAGGTTTGACGTAATCAGCGAACTTCTTGGAAAGATGGGTGGTATCCTTCATGAAATCCTCTGGGACGTATCTGATCGCATCGGCAGCCATCTCGATTGGCTCAAATTCGATTTCGAAGGCGTATGGGGTGTCGGAGGTTCTCTTGAGAACGGCCATCATTCCGCTCTTGCCATCGAGAAGGGCTTTGACGCAGGCTTCGCCACAGGCGATGGCGGCGTTAATGTCGACTTCGGAAGCAAGGATGGAGGAAGCACGCATGGAGGTGCTTAAGACAGTAACACGGGTTGGGAGATGGAGGTCTTCCTTCACGCGGGCTTGTAAGGCATAAGCAACGCCTTCGAGCTGAGCGTGGCCGAATGCGTCGATGTCATCGCTTTGGACGCCGATGTCGATGCCTTCGCTAAGGGCCACTACCGCATAGCCTTTCTGGAGGTAGACGCGGCCAAGGTCCTCATAGAACTTCTTCTGATCGAGTTTGACCTCTGGGAGAAGGATGAAGTCTGGGCGGCATTCCTCTGGGAGAGCGTCCGCTGCGGCAGTAAGCCAGCCGGTGTCTCTGCCCATGATCTCGACGAATAAGACTTTGCCTTTCTTGTAGGAACGGACGTCGAGGATAAGGGATTTGAGGGCGTTGATGACATAGAGGGCGGCGCTTGGGAAACCAAGAGCGAAGTCAGTGCCCATTAAGTCATTGTCGACGGTCTTTGGAACACCCATGACCTTAAGGTCAAGGCCTTTCTCTTTGGCGAGGTGGCTAAGTCTCATGCAGGTATTCATGGAGTCGTTTCCGCCATTGACGAGAAGACCGTTGATGTTGTGCTTCTTAAGGGTGGCCATGATCTTCTCAAAGACTGGATCGTTGAAATCCTTTGGAAGTTTGAAACGGGAAGAATGGAGGATCTGGCCTGGGGTCTGGGTAAGAAGGTTGATGTCCTTCTCATCCTCGGCGAATAAATCAACGAGGTTGTCATCGATTAAGCCTTCGACACCATAGAGGGAGCCATAAAGGGCTTCGATCTCCTCTGGATGCTTTCTGGCCTCTTTGACAACGCCGCAAAGGGAAGAGTTGATGACGGCAGTCGGTCCGCCGCTCTGGAAATAGACGATTCTCATCTTGCTCATAAAAATATTTCTCCTATATGAACTGATATCTTTGATATCTTAGCACAAAAAGAAAACCGCCTGATATATCAAGCGGTCTTTTTTGTATTGATTATCTTTCGAGATTAGAAGGAAGCGGTGAATTCGTTCCACATCTTGTAGAGGGCGGCATTGCCTTCAGCGCCGAAATCCTTCATCATCGCGCATCTGTTGATGGTCTCTTTGGATGGGTACTGGGCATCGAACTGACGGCCTCTTTCCTCAGTTGGAATAAGGATCTTGGCTTCGGTTCCTTCGGAGAGGGTTCCTTCGAAGAAGTAGGAAAGGTCGCATTCGTCGCATTCTTCCTCGGAGTATTCCTCTGGATCGGCCTCATACCAATCAAGGACGGTCTCCCAGATGGCATCGCCAGCAATTGGGGAGGTGTATCCGACGGCTTCCATGTTCTTAGCGGCCACTTCTGGGATGGCAAGGAAGTCGAGGAAGGCTTTGGCAGCTTCGACGTTGGCGCCTTTTGGCATGCACCAGCCATCGAACCAGACGTTGGAGCCTTCTTCTGGGATCTCGTAAGCAAGGGTAACTGGGGTCTTAGCGGCATCGCCTTCATCCATTGAGAAGACGCTGTCACCAGACCAAGCTAGGTTGGCGTAGATATTTCCACGAACCATATCAGCTTTGCCTTCATCAACCTCAAGAGTGACGTTCTGAGTTAACTCAGTAAGGGCGGCTTTGACTTTGGCGATGGTTTCAGTGTCGTGTCTGTTGAAGATCTCAGAGAGGGCGTCGTTATAGGCCTTGTCGGTCAAGGTGCCGGCATCATGCTGCTCTTTGAGGGCGATGGTCTCGGATTTGTAGACGTGCATGACGGCGGTGAAATAGGTGTCACGGACGCTGTCTTTGATGGTGATTTTCTT